>JALQYS010000392.1 GCA_023254015.1 Paracoccaceae bacterium | reverse complement strand
ACCTATCTGGGCAAGCCGGGCGATGTGGCCCGCGGCGGCCTGCCCTTTGCCGAATATCAGCGCCGGCAGGAACAGCACGCCCGCGCCGAGGTGGCCGCGATGCTGGACACCACCCGTTTCATCGACCGGTCCGAGGCGCTTTATGGCTATCCGCATTTCGTCTGCGACACCTCGGGGTCGATCTGCGAGGTAGTTGATGCCGAAAACCCGGCCGATCCGGTGATGGCCGAGGTTTCGGCCCATCTTCTGCCGGTCTGGATCAAGGGCTCCGAGGCGCATCGGGCCGAGCTGTGCCGCCGCTTTGACCGGGCGCCGAAGCCGATGTATTACCGCCCCGAGTTCCTGTTGCAGGTCTGGGACGAATATCTGGCGCAATCGGGCCTGACGGCAGAAACCGCCGATCCCGACGCCTTCCTGCGCTTTGGCTATGCCCGCCTCTTGGAAAGCCGCCAGCCGCGCTATGCCGCCATGGCGCGCTGGGGCGTGACCGTCACCGCCGAGGAAGTGGCCGAGGTCAAGACCCCCGCCGACTTTGACGCGCTGATCGCAAAGGCGCTTGATCGGCGCCCTTGATCGGCGCTTTGGCCGCTCCTAATTTCTGATTTCGATCACAAGGTTCCCTGAAATGCCCATCACCCTGCCGGAAAACCTGCCCGCCTTTGACGTTCTGCGGAACGAGGGCGTCATGGTCATGTCGCCGGACCGTGCCGCGCAACAGGACATACGCCCGCTGCGGATCGGCCTGCTGAACCTGATGCCGAAAAAGATCCAGACCGAAAACCAGTTCGCCCGCCTGATCGGCGCGACGCCCTTGCAGATCGACTTCCAGCTGATCCGCATGACCGAACATCTGACCAGAAACACCGCCGCCGAGCATATGGAGACCTTCTACCGCCCCTTTGCCGAGGTTGAGGCGTCGGGCGAAAAGTTTGACGGGCTCATCATCACCGGTGCGCCCATCGAACACCTGCCGTTCGAAGAGGTCACCTATTGGGACGAGCTGAAGCGCGTGATGGACTGGACGCAGACCCATGTCTATTCGACCTTCGGCGTCTGCTGGGGCGGGATGGCGATGATCAACCACTTCCACGGTGTCAGGAAACATGCTCTGGATGCCAAGGCCTTTGGCTGCTTCCGCCACCAGAACCTGAACCCCACCTCGCCTTATCTGCGCGGCTTTTCCGATGATTTCGTGATCCCGGTCAGCCGCTGGACCGAAGTGCGTCAGGCCGAGATCGACGCCGCCCCCGGATTGCGCACGCTGCTGGGTTCGGACGAGGTCGGCCCCTGTCTGGTCCAGGATCCCGGCCACCGCGCGCTTTATATCTTCAACCATTTCGAATACGACAGCGACACGCTGAAACAGGAATATGACCGCGACGTCGCCAATGGCACGCAGATCAATGTGCCGATGAATTATTACCCTGACGACAACCCGGCCAATCCGCCCAAGAACCGCTGGCGCAGCCATGCCCATCTGCTTTACGGCAACTGGATCAACGAGATCTACCAAAGCACGCCCTACGACATTACCGAAATTGGCCGCTAGTCTGGCGCTTCTGGCACTGGGTCTGGGTGCCGGGACGGCTTGGCGCGTTGTGGCGCGCGGGGCAAGGCTTGGCCGCAGGTATCCCCCCGCGGGCCAGTTCCTGCAGGTGGACGGGCGGCAGGTGCATGTGATGGTGGCGGGCGCGGGGCCGGATGTGGTGCTGATCCACGGCGCGTCCGGCAATGCCCGCGATGTGACGCTGGCGCTGCAGGCCGATCTGGCGCGTTCCTTCCGCGTCACCGCCTTTG
>JALQYS010000339.1 GCA_023254015.1 Paracoccaceae bacterium | reverse complement strand
GTGCAACTCTAACTTAGGAAGGTGGTGACAACCACATGCAGGTCAGCGTCCGCGACAATAACGTCGAGCAAGCCCTCCGGGCCCTCAAGAAAAAGCTCCAGCGCGAAGGCGTGTTCCGCGAAATGAAGCTCAAGCAGCATTTCGAGAAACCCTCCGTCAAGAAAGCCCGTGAGCAAGCCGAAGCCGTTCGCCGTTCGCGCAAACTCGCGCGGAAAAAGGCACAGCGCGAAGGCGGTCTTTAAGACGTTTCCGCGACACTGGGGGCTATTTGCCCCAAGGTCAGATCAACCCCCGTCCGCAAGGCCCGGGGGTTTTTCTTTGGCGAAGAGCCAGCTGCCAAGGGCAAGGCCCAGGATTGCCCCGGCGAACTGCGCGACCAGATAGGCGGGCAGGTCTGCCGCCCGCAGGCCGGTCGCGCTGTCGGTCAGGATGCGGGCAAGGGTCATGGCGGGATTGGCAAAGCTCATGGAAGAGGTGAACCAGTAGCCGGCGGTGATATAGGCCCCGACAAGTGCCGGGACCGGGCCATTTGCCGCAAGCCCGCCAAGGATTACAAGGATCAGCCCGGCCGTTGCGATCACTTCGGACAGCCAGAGCGACGGCAGGTTGCGCACCGTCGTCGCCACCTGCACGACCGGCAGATCGAACATGACATGCGCCAGCGCCAGCCCAAGCCCCGCGCCCAGAACCTGCGCCAGCACAAAGCCAAGCGCCGCAGGCAGGGGAATTTCCCCCCGTAGCCAGAAGGCGAGCGTGACGGCCGGGTTCAGATGTCCGCCAGAGACTGGCCCAAAGACGGTGATCGTGACGAAAAGCGCCAGACCGGCGCAAAGAGAGGTGACAAGCAGCCCCATCGCCGGGTCATCGGTCATCCGTGTGCCCATCAGCGTGCTGCCGACGACAACGGCCATAAGGATGCCGGTTCCAAGCGCCTCGGCCGTCAGATGTCTCAGCATGGTCGGTCTCTTGCGTGGCTTCGTGCCGCAGTCTTGACCGCGCGTCCCGGCAGGGCAAGGCATCAAAAGCGTCAAGATGCTGCTATGGCGGATTGAAAATATTACTGCCAGCGCCACGCCCTGCAGGCTGATCGCATCCGTCGCCCATCCCGGCGCGGCCATGACCTTCGGCAACGCGGGGGGGGCATGCCAGTTCGCCCCGGGCGGATGGCCCGCCGTGCAACATCTGCTGCAAGGTGCCGATTTCTTGCAAGAAATCGGTCCGGAGTTTTGCAAAACTCCGGCGATCTGCCCATCCCGGTTTGCCCGGAATGGCCGGGCCCTGTCCCGGCATGCGCGTTGCGCAAACCGTGATCCCTAGGGTGCCGCAAGCCCCGGCAGGTGGCGCAGGCTGTCGGTGCGTTCCGGGGTTACACCGCCAGCGCCGTCGTCTGCACCACGGTGCGCAGCGCGAAGGAGGACTGCATCTGCCGCACGCCGGGCAGGCGCGACAGATGCTGGCGGTGGATGCGTGCGAAATCTTCTGTATCCTCGGCCATGATCTTGATGAGATAGTCGGCGGTTCCGGCCATCAGGTGACATTCCAGAATGTCCGGCACCTTCGCCACCTCGCGTTCAAAGGCGTCGAGCAGCTCTTCGGCCTGGCTTTGAAGGGTGATCTCGACAAAAACCGTGGTCGGCTTGCCCAACATCCGGGTGTTCAGCAGCGCCACATAGCGGTCGATATAGCCCGCCTCCTCGAGTTGCTGCACCCGGCGGTGACAGGCAGACGGCGACAGGTTCACCCGCTCGGACAATTCGGCATTGGTGATCCGCCCTTCCTTTTGCAGCACGGAAAGAATGCGGCGGTCGGTGGCGTCAAGGACAAGGGTCATGGCGGATTCTTTCGCAAAGAGGGCCGTTTGGCTGAGTTTCTATCACGCATCGCCCGGCGCGCCAGCAAAGTTTCAAAGCTTTTCCACCGCGACAGGCGCAAGCTTTGACCACAGGGGCGGCCAGAAGAGACGCGCCCACAGGGAGAAAACACATGAAAATCGGTTGCCCAAAAGAGATCAAGCCGCAGGAATTCCGGGTCGGCATGACGCCCAACGCCGTGCGCGAGGCGGTGAATGCCGGCCACAGTGTGGTGGTGGAAACCCAGGCCGGCGTCGGCGCGGGGTTCTCGGATGACGATTATGCCGCTGCCGGGGCAAGCATCCTTGGCACGGCGGAGGAGGTCTTTGCCACGGCCGAGATGATCGTCAAGGTGAAGGAACCCCAGCCCGTGGAACGCGCCCGACTGCGCGAGGGGCAGGTGTTGTTCACCTATCTGCACCTTGCGCCCGACCCCGAGCAGACCCATGACCTTTTGAAATCCGGCGCGACCTGCATTGCCTACGAGACCGTGACCGATGACCGGGGCGGCCTGCCGCTTCTGGCGCCGATGTCCGAGGTGGCGGGCCGTCTGGCGCCGCAGGTGGGGGCGTGGTCGCTGCAAAAGGCCAACGGCGGGCGCGGGGTGCTGCTGGGCGGCGTGCCGGGTGTGGCGCCAGCCAATGTGGTCATCATTGGCGGCGGCGTCGTGGGGACGGCGGCGGCGCGGGTGGCCGTCGGCATGGGCGCGCGGGTGACGGTGCTGGATCGGTCAATCCCGCGGCTCAGCTATCTGGACGACATTTTCCACGGCAAGCTGGTCACCCAGTATTCCAGTGCCGGGGCGGTTGCCGATCTGGCGCGCGAGGCGGACATGGTGATCGGCGCGGTGCTGATCCCGGGCGCGGCGGCGCCCAAGCTGATTTCGAAGGCGCAGCTGAAAGAGATGCGTCCGGGCGCGGTTCTGGTCGATGTGGCGATCGATCAGGGTGGCTGTTTTGAGACCAGTCGCGCCACCACCCATCAGGACCCGATCTATCAGGTGGACGGGATCCAGCATTATTGCGTGGCCAACATGCCCGGCGCGGTGGCGCGCACCTCGACGCAGGCCTTGGGCAATGCCACGCTGCCTTTCCTGATGGCGCTGGCCAACAAGGGCTGGAAACAGGCCTGCGCCGATGACCGGCATCTGTTGAACGGGCTGAACGTGCATGCGGGCAAGCTGACCTATGCTGCTGTGGGCAAGGCGCTGGACCTGCCCACCATCACAGCCGCCGAGGCGCTAAAGCTCTGACGGCGGCGCGGCTTCCCGCGGCCCATGTCAACAGAACGGGCGGCCCCTTTTCGGGGGCCGCCCGCTTCATTTGCCAGAAGGCCTCGCGCCTTATTTCTTCAGCGCGGCGAGGATGTCTTTCAGCAGGTCCACTTCCGACGGGCCAGCCGGGGCCGCAGGCGCTTCGGGCTTTTTGGGCATCAGCTTGTTCATCAGCTTGACCAGAATGAACACCACCCAGCCGATGATGACAAAATTGATGACGGCGGTGATGAAGGCGCCATAGGCAAAGACGGCAGCGCCCGCTTCGCGCGCGGCGGCCAGCGAGGTCGGATTGGTGCCGGACAGGTCAATGAACATGTCCGAAAAGTTGATCCCGCCCAGGATCAGGCCGATGATCGGGTTGATGAGATCGCCCACAAGGCTGTTGACGATCGCGGTAAAGGCGGCGCCGATGATGATACCCACAGCAAGGTCCATCACATTGCCGCGCATGAGGAATGTCTTGAATTCGTTAAGCATCCGGGTGTCCCTTTTCCCGCCTGCCACGCGTTGCACCGGTGGCTTGTTGCGTCATGCGCCAGTTGTGGCGCATCCCGAATATGCACGAACTGTCGCCAAAATCACGGGGAATTTCCCCGGGTTTCTGCCCCTTGCCCAGGGTTACTCGCCATAAGGCACCCAGATCGTCTTGATCTCGGTCGCCTGGGCCAGAAACGCCCGCCCCTCGCCCTCGGGGGCAAACCAGTCGCGCCCAAGACCGTGGTTCACCCAGGTGCGTTTCAGGTTGCCGGCGGCCTCGGTCTCGATCAATGCCGACACCGGCGCGGACGAAAAGGACCACATCGCCTCGACGTCCATGTGGCCGGCAAGGGGTTTGGCCAGATCCTGGTGGCTGCCGGTGACGATGTTCACCACGCCTGCGGGCAGGTCCGAAGTGTCAAGCACCTGATAAAGGTCGGTGGCCGACAGCGGCGCGCTTTCCGAAGGCACCAGAACGCAGGCGTTGCCCATGGCAATCGCCGGGGCCATGACCGAGACAAAGCCCAGAAGCGGGGCTTCGTTCGGACAAAGCGCCCCGATCACGCCGACAGGTTCGTTCATGGCAATCGCCACGGCGCGCATCGGCACCTGTTTCACCTGCCCATCGTATTTGTCGGCCCAGGCGGCATAGGTGAACAGCCGGTTGATCGCGGCCTCCACCTCGGCCGTGCCGTCGCGGCCGGTCTGGTCCTTGATCCGGGCGGCGAATTCGGCGGCGCGGGCCGACAGGTTTTCGCCGATGTAATAGAGAATCTGCGCCCGGTTGTGCCCCGTGGCCTTGCCCCAGCCTTTGGCGGCATGGGCGGCCTCGACCGCGTTCCTTATGTCCTTGCGGTTGCCAAGGCCGACATGGCCCAGAAGCTTGCCTCTGGCCGACCAGATCGCCTGACTGTAGCCGCCATCCGGCCGGGCCTGCTTGCCGCCAATGTAAAGCTTGGCCGTGCGGTCGATGCCTTCGAGCACCGCCTCGGCTGGCGCCGGCGCGGCCTTGGCGGCAACCAGCGCCTTGGCCTTCCGGATGGGCCGCAAATAGGCCATCAGCCCCTCCCAACCGCCTTCGCGGCCAAAGCCGCTTTCGCGCACCCCGCCAAATCCCGCGGCGGCGTCAAAGAGGTTGGTGGCATTGACCCAGACCACCCCGGCCTTGACCTTGGGCGCCATGTCTAGGGCCAGATTGACATTCTCGGTCCAGATGCTCGCCGCCAGCCCATAACGGGTGTTGTTGGCCAGCTCCACCGCCTCGCCCGGGGTGCGGAAGGTCATGCTGACCAGAACGGGGCCGAAGATCTCTTCCTGCATCAACCTCGAGGCCGCATTCAGCCCGGTGATCAGCGTTGGAGGGTAGAAACAGCCCTCGGGCAGGGCGCAGGCGGCGTGATAGATTTCGCCTTCGGAGCCTTCGACCAGCCCCTTGATGGTAGCCAGCTGCACCGGATCGACGATCGCACCAACGTCAATGCACTTGTCCAAGGGATCGCCCATCCGCAGCCCGTCCATCCGGCGCTTCAGCCTGGCATGGAATCGGTCGGCAATGCCCTCTTGCACCAGAAGGCGGCTGCCCGCGCAGCAGACCTGACCGCCGTTGAACCAGATGGCGTCGACCAGCCCTTCAACCGCGCTGTCGATGTCGGCGTCATCAAAGACGATGTAGGGCGACTTGCCGCCCAGCTCCAGCGTCAGGGCCTTGCCGCTGCCCGCCGTCGCCGCCCGGATCTTGCGGCCAACGCTGGTCGAGCCGGTAAAGGCGATCTTGTCGACACCATCCTGCGCGACCAGCGCAGCACCGGTGTCACCATCGCCGGTGACGATGTTCAGAACGCCCTTTGGCAGGCCCGCCTCGCGGCTGATCTCGGCAAACAAGAGCGCGGTGAGCGGGGTGTATTCGGCCGGTTTCAGCACCACCGTGTTGCCGGCAGCCAGCGCCGGCGCGACCTTCCAGGCAAGCATGAGCAGCGGAAAATTCCAGGGGATCACGGCGCCGCAGACCCCCAAAGGGGCATGGCCGGGCAGCTCGCTGTCCATCAACTGGGCCAGCCCCGCATGATAGTAGAAATGCCGTGCGACCAGCGGAATGTCGATGTCCCGCGCCTCGCGGATCGGCTTGCCGTTGTCCATGGTTTCCACAACGGCGAGCAGCCGGGCGTGTTTCTGCACCAGACGTGCCAGCGCATAAAGCACCCGCGCCCGCGCCGCGCCGCCCGCCTTGGCCCACTTGCCCTGCGCCGCTCGCGCCGCCGCGACCGCCGCCGCAATCTCGTCGCCCGACCCCTGGCTCACCTCGGCCAAGACCTTGCCCGTGGCCGGATTGCGGGTTTCAAAGGTCGCGCCCGGCGCGGTGAAGGCCCCGTTGATCCAATGGCCGAACCGTCCCTGATGGCCCGAAATCCAGGCCAGCGCTTCGGCATGGCCCTCGGGCACCGGGCCGTATGCCATGGTGTCGAAAATCTCGCGGACGGTGCTCATTCAGGTGTCCTTTCGGCAAAACGGATCGCGCGGGGCAGCGCCCCTTCCTTGCAGCCAGTCGTCATTCAGCCCATCGCATGACGGTTGGCGGCCGAATAATGGCCGGTCAGGTAGTGCTCCAACTGACGCTCGATATCTCCAAGGAGGCTTGAGGCGCCAAAGCGGAAGAGGTCGGGTTGCAGCCAGGGGTGGCCAAGTTCGTCCTTCATCAGCGCCAGATAAAGCAGCGCGTCCTTGGCCTTGGAAATCCCGCCTGCGGGTTTGAACCCCACCTTGACGCCCGTGCGCGCCTCATAATCGCGGATGCAGCGGATCATGGTGAGAGAGACCGGCAAGGTGGCGTTCACCGCCTCTTTCCCGGTCGAGGTCTTGATAAAGTCGGCCCCGGCCATCATGCACACAAGGCTGGCGCGGGCGACATTGCGCAGGGTTACCAGCTCGCCCGTGGCGAGGATCGCCTTGACATGGGCCTCGCCGCAGGCGGCGCGCATCTCGCGCATCTCGTCATAAAGCGCCTGCCAGTTGCCGGTCAGAACATGGCGGCGCGAGATGACGATGTCGATCTCCCGCGCGCCCGCCTTCACGCTTTCGCCGATTTCCGCAAGGCGCAGGTGCCAAGGCGACAGGCCCGCCGGAAACCCGGTCGAGACGGCGGCGACGGGGATGTTCGTGCCTTCCAGGGCGCGGACGGCGGTTTCCACCATCTCGTGGTAGACGCAGACCGCGCCGACGGTCAGGCCCGGCATGCCCAGCGCCTCAAGCATCTCTGGGCGCACCGGCTGGCGGGCCTTGGCGCAAAGCCGTTTCACGCGCCCGGCCGTATCGTCACCCGACAGCGTGGTCAGGTCGATCAGCGAGATCGCCTTCACAAGCCAGGCCGCCTGGAATTCCTTTTTTACTGTGCGCCGCCCCGGGTGACGTATCGCACCGGGTTCGGGGCGTACTACGTCGCCCTCTACACGGAGGGCCACGGCACCTGCATGACCGTGGCCGACACGGGCGGGTATCTCTCCCCGGACTACGTCGCCGCGAAGCTCAAGGTGAGCGGGGGCGACGCTGTCGTGCTCGCGGAGCTCATCGCCCGGTACACGGGCCGCACGGCGCTGGACGCCAGCGTGGACGTGGCGTCGTGAACCGCAAGCTCGTGAG
>JALQYS010000314.1 GCA_023254015.1 Paracoccaceae bacterium | reverse complement strand
TTTTGTAGAACATGGCCCGCGCATGAAAAAACCGCGCCCCGTTGCGGGGGCGCGGTCTGGTCTGTCCTGTGACAGGATCAGAGGTCTTCGCCGTCCTGGGCAGCGCCCATTTCGTCGAAGAGGTTCGCGATTTCGAATTCGGCTTCGGCTTCGGCTTCGGCGGCGAGTTCCTGGATGGACTTGCCCGAAGCTTGCAGCTCGGCTTCTTCGACCGAACGTGCGACGTTCAGTTTGAACTTCACGGTCACTTCCGGGTGCAGGACCACGGAAACGGTGTGCAGGCCCAGTTCCTTGATCGGGCGGTCAAGCACGATCTGCGAACGGTTCACGGTGAAGCCGTCAGCGGTTGCCGCATCGGCTGCGTCACGGGTGGTGACCGAACCGTAGAGAGCGCCCGAATCAGAGGCCGAACGGATGATGACGAAGGTCTGGCCATCCAGTTTGGCGCCCACAACTTCGGCTTCCTTGCGGGTTTCGAGGTTGTTTGCTTCGAGCTGTGCTTTTTTCGCTTCGAACGATTTGATGTTCGATTCGTTGGCGCGCAGAGCCTTGCCTTGCGGCAGCAGGAAGTTGCGTGCGTAGCCGTCCTTGACGTTGACGACTTCGCCCATCTGGCCAAGCTTGGCCACGCGCTGAAGAAGGATCACTTGCATGTCATGCGCTCCTTATTTCACAGCATAGGGCAGCAGGGCGAGGAAGCGGGCGCGCTTGATGGCTTGTGCCAGTTCGCGCTGCTTCTTGGCCGAGACGGCGGTGATGCGGGACGGAACGATCTTGCCGCGCTCGGAGATGTAGCGCTGCAGCAGACGGGTGTCCTTGTAGTCGATCGCCGGAGCATTGTCGCCCGAGAAGGGGCACACTTTCCGGCGGCGGAAAAACGGTTTGTTCGCCATGGGTTATGGTCCTTTTCTCAGATCAGCGACGGAAGCCGCCACGGTCGCCGCCGCGGTCACCGCGGTCGCCGCCGAAGGACGGACGCTCACGACGTTCGCCGCCGCCGAAGCCACCTTCACGGTCGCCACGCTCACGGTCGTCGCGCTTTTGCATCTGCACCGACGGGCCTTCGGCATGCTTGTCGACCTTGATGGTCAGCACGCGCATCACGTCGTCATGCAGGCGCATCAGGCGTTCCATTTCCTGCACCGCCGAGGCCGGAGCGTCGGACTTGAGCAGGGCATAGTGGCCCTTGCGGTTCTTGTTGATCTTGTAGGCCATGGTCTTCACGCCCCAGTACTCGCTTTCGACGACTTTGCCGCCGTTGTCTGCGAGGACGGTCGAGAAGTGTTCCACAAGGCTTTCAGCTTGCGCGTTGGACAGGTCCTGACGCGAGATGAAAACATGCTCGTAAAGCGGCATGTGCACTCCAGTTCGGTCTTTGGGCGCACTTCAACAGACGGGCATCTCTTTCCGCGGCCCGTCCACGAGAGGCTGCGCCAGTTCGATGGATTGCGGAAAGATGGGGCCTTATACAGAAATCCCGCGCCGCCGCAAGCCTTCAGGCAAAGGCGGCGTGGGCAATCAGCAGGGCATGGCACAGAAGGCCGCAAAGCACGGCCAGCGAGCCCAGATCCTTGGCGTCGCGGGCGAATTCGGCCCAGTCGCCGGTCAAGTGATCGACCAGACATTCGATGGCGGTGTTCAGCGCCTCAAGCGCAATCACAAGCAGCGCAAGGCCCGCAAAGACCAGAAAGTGCAGGGCCGAGGCGTCAAGCGCCCACAGCAGCACCGGCACCGCTACCAATCCCAGCATTTCCTGACGAAAGGCCGATTCCTGCCAAAGGCGGCGCAGGCCCCCCGCAGAATAGCCGGCGGCGGCGAAGAAATGGGCCAGCCCGGTCTTGCGGACGGGTTTCGTGCGGTCAGCCATGGCACCCCGTCGTCAGATCAAGGTCTGGATTGTGCAGCGCCGTTTCCACATCGGCAAGGCCCAGCAGCGTGTGGAACACCGCGTCATGGCTGACATGGCCGGCGCGCTCGGCCGCGCGGGTCTTGACGCAAGCCTGATCAAGCCCCATCGCCGCGCGATAGGCCGGTGAGGTCCACAGCACCATCGGCACGCGCGTCTGCACCTCGGGCGCCATGAAATAGGGCGCGGCATGCAGATAGATCCCGCCTTCGCCCAGGCTTTCGCCATGGTCCGAGACATAGAGCATCGAGGCCGCAACACGATCCTGCGCCGCCATCCGGTCGATCAGCGTCGCCAGGAACAGGTCGGTGTAGGCGATGGTGTTGTCATAGGCGTTGACGATCTGTTCGGGGCGGCACTTGCCGAAATCGGAACTGCGGCAATCGTCGGGGAAGGGGCGGAAGCTTTCGGGATAGCGCATGTAATAGGCCGGCCCGTGGCTGCCGATCTGGTGATAGGCGATCACGGTATCCTTGGTGATCGAGGACAGGAGTTTGTCGAGCGTGGGCAGAAACACCATGTCGGTGCATTCGCCCATCGCGCAGGCCTCGGGCGAATCTGACAGCTGGAACCGGGTTTCCGGGATGCGCGCGGCCACGCCAAGGCTGCCGGTGTTGTTGTCGAACCACTGCACGTCAAAGCCGGTCTGGCTGAACAGGTCCAGCAGGTTCTGATACGATCTTGAGGCCGTCTGGGAATGGTTCTCCATGCCGTAATGGGCGAACATGCAGGGCATCGACACCGCCGTCGAGGTGCCGCAGGAGGTGACGTTGTCAAGATAGACGATGTCGCGGCGCGCAAGTTCGGGGTTGGTGGGCCGGTCGTAGGTGCCAAGGCTCCAGTTCTGGGCGCGTGCGGTTTCCCCCACCACCACCAGCGTCAGCGTGGGCTTGCCCGCGGCGGCAAGCCGCGCGCCCTTGCGGGCATCCTGGCCGATCGGTTCGGCCACCAGCGTGCTGGTGACCAGGGTCTGCTTGGCCAGACGCACCGCCCCGGCGATCGGGGTCAGCGGCAGCACGGACGAGGTGATCTCGCGCTGTTCGCGGAACATCGAAGAGAAGGTGCGGTAGTCGGTCATGATTGCGCCGGCAAACACGGCCAGCGACAAAGCGATGGCGACCGGATAGTGCAGGGCGTGTTTCCACCAGGCCATGGGCTTTGCCCGTGTCCACAGCACCAGACCCGCCGGGATCAGCCCGAACAGCACCAGATGCGACAGGAAATCCCATGTCATCAGGTGGCGCGATTCATTGCCGGTGGTGTTGACCGCGTTTTGCAGCATGTCGCGGTCGATCACCACGCCAAGCCGGTCCTGGAAATGCGAGGCCACGGCGCCCAGGATCAGCCCAAGCGCCAGCACCGGCCGCACAAGGCTGGGCAGGGTGAACAGCGACAGACTGAACAGGATGGACGCCCAGGCAAGGGCGCCCGCCAGCGCCACAAGGAGCGTCCGGTCGCCAAGATAGTCGTTCAGGCGGGCGAAGAAGGTGGCATTCGCCGTCGCCAGCAGGAAGGTCGCCACCACGATCTTGAGGGTCAGGGGCGACAGCGTGGGCCGCCCCCGGACGATCAGGTTGGCAATCCGGGATCTGGGCCGACCGGCGGGGTCGGTTTCGGGAAGGGTCATGGGGAGGAGGCCAGGCCGAGTTGTTGCGTTGGTGGGTAGATGGGCTGCCGCGCGTGCCGGATCAATATCCATTGTGATAAGCACCCGCTTAGGGCGCGGTTTTGCGCCCCAGGTTGATTGGCCTTGCGCGCCATGTACCGGCTGCGGGCGGTTCTTTTGTGCATCCTCGCGCAAAAGATGTTTGCTTGGCGCGAATTGTGCTGCAGGGTCATTCAGGGCACTCAGACGCCAAGCCGGGCTGATCCGGCGATGTCATCCGATGGAGCTTCCATGACCCGTTTCGCCCCCCTTGCCCTGGTTGCCGCCCTGGCCGCCGCCGCCCCCGCATTTGCCGAGGCCGAGAAATACACGCTGGACGCCAGCCACAGCCAGATCCTGTTCAGCTACAACCACCTGGGCTTTTCCACCTCTTACGGCATGTTCTCGGGCTTCAACGGCGAGATCATGTTCGATCAGGCAAACCCCGCCGCCTCGTCGGTGAGCGTGTCCTTCCCGGTCAAGACCATGCTGACCGGCTGGCAAGAGCGCTTTGACCACTTCATGTCGCCCGACTTCTTTGGCGCGACCGAGGAAGAGATGGTCACCTTCAAATCGACCGCCATCGAAGTGACCGGCGAAAAGACCGCCAAGATCACCGGCGATCTGACGCTGAATGACGTGACCAAGTCGGTGGTGCTGGATGCGGTGCTGAACCAGGCAGGCGAGCACCCGATGGCCAAGGCCCCCTGGGCCGGGTTCTCGGCGACCACCACGCTGATCCGCTCGGACTTCAACCTTGGCCAGTTCGCCCCCTATGTGTCGGACGAGGTTCAGGTGCAGATCTCGATCGAGGCGCAGAAGGCCGCCGAATAAGCGACCGGACAGAACAGGGAAAGGCCGCGGGGGATACCCCGCGGTCTTTTTGCATGCGCTCATCGTCGCGCGTTCCGCGCGCTCTTCGCGGCAGAGGTGCCGGCGGGGGCGCGGGGGCAAGAAAAAAGGCCGCAGGGATTGGCTCCCTGCGGCCTTGCTGTTGGGGGGGCGATGCCTCGCCTCTGCCTATTTGCGCGTGGCATCTAGCGAGACGGCGACATCGACGGCAAATCCCACGGTTTCCTCATCGCCATAGCCCGCGCCGATGGTGAAATCGCGGCGGTCAAGGCGCGCGGTGCCGGTCATGCGGGCGAGGTCGCCTTCGATGGTCAGGGTAAAGGGCAGGCGGACCGGCTTTTCGGCCCCATGCAGGGCCAGCTTGCCTTCGGCCACCAGACCCTCCGGTCCGGCCAGAAGATCGGCGGTAAACCGGGCAACGGGATGGGCGGCGACGTCAAGGAACTCGGGGCCCTTGGCCTGATCGCTCACCGAGCCGAGCGCAAGAGAGGCAAGGTCGATCTCGACCACCACCTGGCCGGCCTTGCCGCTGGTCACGGCCTCGTCATAGGTGATGTCCGCCGTCCAGCTGGCAAAGCTGCCGGTGACGGGCGCGCCCATCTGGACAACGGTAAAGCCGAGGTTGCCGGTTTCGACCTGCCAGTTGCCGCCGGCTACGGTTGGGGCAGCGGTGGTTGCGGGGGCCGTGGCGGGGGCGGTCTGCGGGGCCATCGACAGCGCAAGCCCCGTGCCCGCGCCATAAAGCAGCAGCGCAAGGCCCAGCGGCGCAAGGCGCTGGCGGTGGGGCAGCGGGGTCTCGGGGGCGGCGGTGCCAAAGGCCATGCGCGCCAATGTGGCGTCGCGGTCGATCAGGTGATGTTTCAAGGCACCCGCGATGTGCAGGATCACCGACAGCGCCAGAAGTTTGGTGAAGACCCAATGCGCCCCGCCCGAGAGGGCGGCCAGAGGTTCGGACTTTGGCACGAAGGGCAAGCCCTGACCAAAGGGCCACAGGATCGGGGCAAAGCCTTCGACCGCGGCGTGATGCACCCAGCCGGTCAGCGGCACCATGACCAGCGAGAGATAAAGCATCCAGTGCACCAGCTCGGCCAGCGTCATCTCGGCCCGGCGCTGGGGGTGCAGGGGCACCGGGCGGGCTTGGGTCAGCGCCCAGAGGATGCGGGTCAGGCCAAGAAGAAAGGCGGCAACGCCCAGCGTCTTGTGCAGCGAGAAAAGCTGGGCCTTCCGCGCGATGGTTTCGGGGCCGGTTTCGATGCCATTGGCAATCAGGCCAAGGGGAATGGCGGTCAGGATCAGAAGGGCGGTCAGCCAGTGGAAGGTGCGGGTGACAAGGCCAAAGGAGGTGGGCGTATTCTGGGCGGGCATGGTCGGGCTCCGGTTGTGATGCCCGGCATCTAGCAGACCAGCGTGGCGGAAACAGCGCCACGCGCCGCACAGACCCTGTGCAAAGCCGGTGCAAAGCTTGGGCAAACCCGGTGCAAAGCCCCGCTGGATGATTGCGCGCGGCCGCGCGGCGGGGTAATCGGGAGGAAAGTTCAAGGGAGATCCGCGATGAGCCGCGCATTCGTTTTTCCGGGGCAGGGCGCCCAGACCATCGGCATGGGCCGCGCCTTGGCCGAGGCCTATCCGGCGGCAAGGGC
>JALQYS010000305.1 GCA_023254015.1 Paracoccaceae bacterium | reverse complement strand
CCCAGGTCACTTCTTTTTTAACCAACGCACCATCGACGATGCCGCCTTTGGCTTTAAGTTGTTGAAGGTTCATTTCGCAGCCTTGCTCAGTGGAACGGTTTGAGTTTTACGAATCCAGGCGAGACCGCCGAGGTGGGCGACGGCTGCACCATCTACCACGGTGTCACGCTGGGCGGCACTTCGCTCTACAAGGGCACCAAGCGCCACCCCACGCTGGGACGCAACGTGGTGGTCAGCGCGGGCGCCAAGGTGCTGGGCGGTTTTGAGGTGGGCGACAACGCCAAGATCGGCAGCAACGCGGTGGTCATCAAACCGGTGCCTGCGGGTGCCACGGCGGTGGGCATCCCGGCGCGCATCATTCCCTCCAAGGCGGGTGAGAGTGCGGATGTGTCAGAAAACAAGCCCGAGTTCATCGCCCCTTCGACGAGCCCGACCACGGTAAAGCGGTTGCGGCCAAGGCGGATGGTATCACCCAGCACAAGGCCAGTCTTGCGGTCGGCCACCAGTTCGAAATGGCTGGTGCCGATGCCGCGCCCTTCGGCGATGATCTGCGGGCCACCCGGACGTCCGGTTTCATAGCCGATGATATAAAGCCGCAAGGCGCGGTCAAGGAAGGGGGCCTCGATGGTCTGGTAATTGATGGCCCCGGCTTCGGCCACGCCGGGCATGCGGGCCACGGTGTCGCGGCTGTCGGCGGGAATGGACGAGGCTTCGGCAAAAGGCCCCTTGGTGCCCGCCTCGACCACCCAGACGTCCGCCGCGGGGGCCTCGACCACCGCCAACGCATCGGCCACAAGGCCATTGTAGATGCCGATCATCGCCAGAACGACCGTCATCAGCAGGCCCAACCCGAAACAGGTCAGCACAAAGCGGAACAGGCCATGCCGGATGTCTTTCAGCGCCAGATTCATGGCGCGTCCCCGATCCGGGCCAGTCTGCCTTCGTCGGCACCTTTCGGCGGCATGGCGACAATCGCGGCGCCCTCGGGCAGGCCGCCTGTCACCTCGACCCGGCCCCGGTCGTCGCGTGCGCCAAAGGTCAGCTCGGCGCGGCGTAGCCGACCATCCTGCACCAGCCAGACTATGCCGCGAAAGCCGTCAAAGCCGGTGATCGCCACCTCGGGCACCATCAGCGCGTTGTCGCGTATGCCGGTCAGGATGCGTACTTCGGCCTGTTCGCCAAGGAACATCGCTTCGGGGCAGTCGGAACAGGTCAGCCAGACGCGGCGCTCTTCGTTAACGCGGTCACTTTCCAGCCCGATCCGGGCGACGGTGCCGTGGAACTCTGCCGCAGGCTGTGACCGCAGGCGGATGACACCCTCTTGTCCAAGCGCCAGTTGGCCGGCGCGTTCTTCGTCGATAAAGGCCTGAACCCAAATCGTTGCCGGATCAATCAGGGTGAAGATTGGATCACCGGCCTTGACCACCGTGCCCGGCTCGACGTGGCGAGCCACGACAACCGCATCATAGGGTGCGACCAGCCGGTGATGGGCGAGCAATGTTTGTTCCAGTTGCAAGGCGGCCGCTGCATCTGCGCCCTGCGCGCGGATCACCGCCAGATCGGCCTCGGCCAGCGCCAGTTCGGCCCGCGCCACATCTTCGTCGCGCAGCGCTTCCTCGGCCCGCTGAACCGAGGCGACATCCTGCCGCGCCAGTTCCTTTTGCCGATCATTTGCTGCGATGCGCTGCGCCAGAACTGCCTGCGCCCGCGCCACTGCGGCGTCAGCCTTGGACTGACCGGCGGCATTGGCCGCAACAGCCGCCTGCGCCCGCGCGACACGCGCTTCCTGTTCTGCCGGATGCAAGGCGGCGAGTTCCTGTCCGGCCTTCACCGCATCCCCTGCATCTGCCGAGACCGACACCAGTGCCGCGCCAACTTCGAACCCGACGCGCGACAAAACCCGGGCCTCGACGGAACCAAGGCCGTAAAGGCGCAAGGGCACCCCGGTTTCAGCCGCGACAACCGTCACAGTCAGGGGCCGTTCGGTCAGAAACCAACCCGCCGCCGCCAGCCCAACCAGCGCAACCGCGCCAAGGATCCAGCTTCTGCGCATCGCTCAGCCCTCGGCCCGGCGCATGCGGTTGATCAGGCCGTCTTTCAGCACAAACTGATGATAGAGCGCACCCAAAACATGCAGCGCCACCAGCGCCAGCAGCACGATCTTCAGCACGTTATGGCCCTGTGCCGCCAGATCGACCCCGCCGAACCAGGCCATCGACCCGCTGAGCGGCATCAGGATCATCAGCGCGTAAAGGCCGACATGGGCGGCCTTTGCCAAGGCGCGCTGCGCGGCACTGTCACCGACCATGGCAGGCGCGCCGCGCCGCGCCCGGATCGACAGCCGCCACAGCGCAAACAGCATGACCAGCGCCCCGCCTGCGACATGGGCCAGAACCAGCGGATTAAAGGCGGTTTCCACCCCCTTTGCCGCAGCGTCCCACGCGGCTGCAATGGCATCTTTAAACAGGTATTGCTGCACGATCAGCAGGGCTGCGCCCCAGTGAAGGGCGATCTGCAGGCGGGTGTATCCCTTGGGGCTGGGCATGGCGGTCCTTTCGGTCTGGCGAATCAGCTTGCTTGTTTGGCAGATTATGTTAGTGATTACTTACTTACAAGAGGTGTCCCATGTTGCGTCGCAAATCAGCCGAGGATCGCAAGACCGAAATCATTGCCGCCGTTCTGGACTTGTCCGACCGTATCGGCCCTGACCGGCTGACGACCAATGACATCGCGCAAGAGGTAGGCGTCACCCAAGCCGCGATATTCCGGCATTTCCCAACAAAGGCGGAACTCTGGACGGCCGTCGGTGACGCTATCGCGGACCGGCTGGAAGTTGCTTGGCAGCAGGCCATGGACGGCAATGCAAGTCCAATGACAAGGCTGCGGGCGCTGATCGCCGCCCAGTTGCAGCAGATCGCGGAAACCCCCGCGCTCCCCGCCATCCTGCATTCCCGCGAATTGAATGTGGATAATGCCGCCCTGCGCGACCGGTTTCGCGGGGTTCTGATGCAGTACCAGGCGCATCTGGTGGCACACCTACAGGCCATGGCCGAAGCCGGAATGATGGGGGCGGGCGTTCAACCAAAGGATGCCGCCGTACTGCTGACATCACTTGTTCAGGGCATCGCCATAAGGTGGAGCCTTGGCTCGCGCAGCTTTGACATCGTACCCGAGGGGATGCGCCTGCTGGAGGTGCAATTGGTCCTGTTTGCCTGCAAGGAGGGGCAGACATGAAAACTCATCACATCGCCGGTGCTGCGGCCATCGCCTTTGGGTTGTTGACGCTGATCTCGGGTGGATCGGCCCTGTTCGGCGCGGTTGACATGGGGGCCGTCGTGCCCTTCGTCCTGTGGTTCAACTTCCTCGCAGGCTTCGCCTATGTCATTGGCGGCCTGCTTCTGATGACCGGGCATCGGCTTGCGTTGCCCGTGGCGCTGACCATCCTGATCGCGACCGCAACGGTCTTTGCCGTGTTCGGCTGGCGGGTTTTCGCAGGAGATGCCTTCGAGATGCGCACTGTCGGGGCCATGACACTGCGGACATTGTTCTGGGCCGCGATGGTGTGGGTTGCCATGAAGGCACGGGGCAGGAAAAGTCGCCTGTAGCGGCGTCAACCGCTCCTGGTGCGTCTTCGATTCAAACCTCTACCGTTTCATCCACGGTACTGACACATCGACGGAGCCATAATGAACGAACAACTCTGGCAAAAGGATCAGGGCTGCAATCCTGTAAGTTCTAGCGTGACAGACATACCCGAGCTTTGTCGAGTCATGCGTCCGTAAACCGGACCAGGCGATGTGCCGAAGTTCACGCGGACGGCGGTACCCGTGGGCTGGTACCCGGTGTAGATTTCACCTGCACGCCTCCGACTGATCACGCAGGACCGCGTAGTCACTTAGCATCCGCAAGACGACCGCATCCTCGGGCAATGCTTCGACCTCGATAGCGGCTCGCAACTGATCGACTTTGGTGTATTTGACGACAGGCGGGCAAGCGGCAGGTCCGTCAAAATCGCCCATCGCGCATGCGCTGAGCCAGAGCATCACGATCAGCGGGGCGGCGGCTGGCGGCGTCCAGCATCTGGCGTTGGACTTCATGGGTTTTCTCCGATGTTGAAAGGCGTTCTGCCAGCCGACCGGTCCGTTCACCGGCGCGGCGCAAGTTCATCAGGAACAGGGCGATGGTGAGGGCGGCCAGCAGCAGGCCCAGCGCTTTGCGCGCCGGGCCGCTGGCGAGGAGGACGGTGATCCAGCCCATCAGCGCTGGCCCCGCTTCCAGTCATCGATCCGGGCGTGGATCGCGATCGCAATGCCGATCAGCGCCACGGCGATGAACACCCAGCGCAGGGTGTCGAGGTAAGGCACCAGGGGCAGGATCGCGGATTGGGTTTCTGCCAGGACATCTTGCGCGACTTCGACACCGGCAGCGCCGACAGTGGCGATGCCCGCTGTCCCGCCGCCTTTCAGGGTGCGGCTATCGGCCAGCACTTCGCGGGCAGGCTGGGTTTCCGGCACGAAGGGCGTCGCACGGGGAGCGAAGGGTTCGCCCCAGCTGCGCGCAGGCCCGAGGTCGATATGCATAAAGCCCGAGCGCGGATAGGTGCCGAAACCGAGAAAGCCAACGGCGCGGGCAGCCTCTGCAAAGGTGACCGGATCATGGTTCGACATGGCGATGTCGAAGGCCGTGCCCAGCATGTGCTTCGAGGCCGGGGCCCCACCGACGGCGCGGTTGTGGCTCGGGCTGCGATAACCCGAGCGGACGATCAGCGGCTTGCCGAGGCGGTTGCGCAGGGACTGCAGCTTGTCCATGGCCTCGGTGCTGATCTTGATTGCGCCGGTGCCGCGGCAGGCGATCTCGGCCGGGGAGAAACTGGGCCAGCGCCAGGCGCTTTCGGGCACGTCGCGGAAATGGGCATAGGTCGTGGTCGGCATGGTTGGTCTCCAGAAATGCAAAACCCGCCTCTGGGGCGGGTGGGGGACAGGTTCAGTGATGGTCTTGGGGGCGCGTCAGTCGGTACGGCCGCGCTGAAAAGCTTCGAACATCACGTCGCGCATGGCACGGATGTCGGTTTCGATGCGTTCCAGCCGGTCGGCATCGGCCTTGCGGTCATCGGCGCGCTGCTTGTCGGTGCGCTCGCGTTCGAGATGCAGTTCCCGGTCCAGCCGCTCCAGCATCGCCTCGTTGGTGAATGCCTTGCGGGTGACGGTGGCGGCGATGGCAAGAGAACCACCGACCAGCGCCGTGATGGCAGCGGTCATGCCGTTGTCGCGGAAGGCCTGGCCGACTTCCTGCAGGAGGGACGTTCGTTCTGTCATGTTGATATCCTTTAGTAATCTGTCTCGAGGTAAACGCCCGCGCAGTCGTAGGCGACGGCCGCCGCTGTGGCGCCGTTGTTCATGTAGTTGCGCGGGCTGAGCAGTTGGGTGGCAGCGGGCATGTCGGTGGTGATGGTGAACTCGACCGCCGCGCCGCTGACCTCCTCGACCAAACGCACGCCGATGTCGGCCCCGTTCGGCGTGGCGGCGATGTAGAGCGTCAGCACATTCGTCAGGCTCGCCACCGGGAAACTGGCCCCAAGGTCGATCAGCGTCGGCGCGCCGGTGCCGTCATTGTGCACCAGCTGCCAGTTGGCATGTGTGCCGCGCTGGAACCCGATGCCGATGCAGTTCACCACAGTGGACAGCGTCAGGGTCGTTGCCAGCGCCGCCACCGATCCATAGAGGCCGAAGAACCCCATCCCCGTCGCCTGCAGCGTGGTCAGCGACAGCCGGTTGACGTAGTTCCAGCCGCCAAGGCCCTCTGCATTCCCGCGCCAGCAAACCCAGCCCGCGGAGCGTTCCTCGGCGGCGGCATTGGCGGTGGCGGCACTGGTGACGCGCCAGCGGCGTATGCTGGCGGCAAGGCCGGTGGTGGCAAGGGTTGGCGTGGCCACCGTGCCGACGGCCGTGCGCGGCATGCCATCCGTCGTCACGGTGGTGCTGACCGACGGCGACCAGGTGGCGACCCGGTTGACCCCGAAATGCGGTTGCAGCGGAAAGTGACGGCCGGACGGGCGCTGCACATCGACCCAGCCCGTTCCGGCACGATTGCGGCCATAAAGCGCGATCCGCCCCGCTGGCGGTGGCGCGGGGGCTGCGTCATGCGCGGGCAGCAACAGCGGTTCAGGCAGTTCGACCCTGCCATTGGTGCGGTCGATTTTCACGGCATCGAAGAAGTCCGAGCCATTCGGGCTGACCTTGACGCTGAAATCGTCACTGGCAAGCAGGCCGATCAGCGCCCGCGCCGAGAATCCGGTCTTGAAGGCGAAGGCCGCATCGTTTCCGGCCGCTGCCGTGTTGACGGTGGCCTCGATCCCGGCCCCGGCGTTGTTGAACAGGAGCGCCGGGGTGTTGACCGAAACCCGGTTGTAGCTGTCTGCCGTTGCGCCACCAAGGCCCAATAGCTGCGCCGTCAGGTTGGCCTGGGGCATGCCGACTTGCGTGACGGCATTTGCGAACGTCACCGTGGGTGTGTTGACGACCGTCGTGCCGCCAGCGCCTGCGGTCGCCGACCCGATGTTGACGACCGTTGTCGATCCGGATGCGCCACCCGTGCCAAGGTTCAGGGTCTTGGTCACGCCGGTCGGATTGACCCCAGTCCCCATTCCATAGGTTGCAGTCGTGATCGCTGTGCCGATCGAGGCCGCCGCCGCCGAAACCGTGACCGTCCCCGAGGCGGTCAGCGTGCCGGTGATCGACACAGCACCCGACGCTGTCAGCGAACCCGAGAAGGTCTTGTTGCCAGTGAAGGTCTGGGTGCCTGCGAGAATTGCCAGTTCTGACGATGTGTTCGGCAACGCGAAGGTTCGGGTCGTGCCAGTGCCGATCCCCGACAGCGAGAACACCGCCTTCTTTGTCGGGTCGGCATCGTTCACCAAGCTGAAGACAGCATCCGACACATCCACCGGTTCGCCGACCAAATCCCAGGCCGACCCGTTCCAGACGACAATGGCCTGTTCCGCCGCGATCCATGATAACCAGCCCGGGCGCGGCACCAGCCGCATCCAGACGCCATCGACCCAAAAGGCCACGTTCAAGTCCCAGCCTGCCCAGAGACCTGTCGCGCCCGATGCGACGATATGCCGGTCGCCATCGGTCGGGCTGACGGGTGGGGCGGCGCGGTTGCGATCCAGCACCGACAGCTGAACCATCGCATCCAGCAGGCGCAGCGCCTCGTTGTGGGTGACATGCTTCTGGGCCTGCGATGCCAGGATGTAGGGCAGCAGGAGGTGGGTGGTGATGTCGGACATTTTTCGGTCTTTCTGGGTGTGCGCTTTCAGATGCTGAGTGTGACGGAACGCCCAGCGCCCCGGCCGATCAGGGCCGAGAGCTGGTAGATGCGGATGGCGAGGGATTGGCCGGGGCCGAGGGGTGCGCCCCAGTCTGCGGTCTGCTGCGCGGCGGTGTAGAGGACGCTGGTTGTGGTCGTGGTCAGCGTGCGCTTGACCGTACTGCCATCACGGATTTCCACCTCGTAGGCTTCACTGTCTTCGGCCAAAGGCACATCGCCCGCGCCCCAGGTGTCAGCGGCAAGTGATCGCGACCTGCGCGTCCAACGGATCGTCAGATCGCCGAGGCTGCGTGCCGTGCGCCAAGGCTGTTCGACATGCGCGACCGAAAACGGCCGCAACCCAGCGCCGTCCGGGGTGAAGCTGGTGGCGACAAAGGTCTCGTCGCTGACAGGCTTGGACGCAGGGCCGATGCGCCAGTTCCACGGCAGGCCCAGATCGGCTTCAGCAATGGGCAAAGGTGCCACGGCAGTGTCCAGCACAACAAACCGCGCGCCGGTCGGTACCATTGCAACCATGGCCCATTCTGTCCCACGCTGGCCGCGCAGCAATCGGGTCAGCCGATAGCGCCCCGGCGCGATCAGTTCAGCTGACCCTGCTTGGACGATTTCCCATTGCCCGGCGCCAGTGTCGACGGCCAGCGCATTGGCCCCACCGAGCAAGGTGATGTCCGTGACGCTTTCCAGCGTGCCGGAATAGAGATCTACCACCAGCGCATTGCCCAGATCGAAGCGCGACACTGGCCCCGCGTAAAAATCTGCCGCCAGCACACCCATGCGCGCCCGAGAGCTGAAGGTCGTCAGCAGGGCAAAGCCATCAGTCGCTGCGCTGCGGTAGACGGCGATTTCGCCGGGCCATGGCTTGGCATGCGCCGCGACTATGGGCCGATGCGCAGGCTGATCTTCGCGCAATTGTGGCAGGTCCAGCAGCAGAACATCCGGCGCGCCGAAAACCGTCGGCGTCGACAGCGTGGCCGGTCGAGGCTCTCCGGGCGGCAGGTCATAGACCGCCCTGTCCTGGCGCACGGCGTCGACGCTGCGAAGATCGGAGTCGGCGATGGACACAAGCCGCATTTCCGTCAGGCGGCCATCGTGGTCGAGCAGGATGACGTCGCAAGGATCCAGTGCCAGACGCGAAGGCGGCAGGCGAAACGCCGCACTCTCCCGACCCACCCAAGCTTCCATCAGCGCGCGGCGGCAGCGGCGTTCGGCCTCCTCTGGCGGGATGGCCATTGGAAACGACTCGGACGCGATACGCGTGGTGTCGACGGTGATGCGCCGCGCCTCGACCTGTGCCGCGTCATAGTCCTCGTCGGCGCGGGCGACCTGCCACTTCAAGGCCTGCGGCAATTCGGTTTCCTGCGCCCGGGTTAGTTCCATCACGTCGCCTTGCGCCGAGGCGGGCGCGACCATGCTGTCGGGCGTGATGGTCAGACCGGCAATGCGGCCGCGCATCAGGAAGCGGATGCGGCCCTCGCTTTCGACAGCATCGAAGCCGAAATGCCGGGCAAGCGTGGAAATCGAGGCGCGCGGGGCTTCCAGAGCGGAGACTGTTGATTTTCACCCAGAACTGAGCCGGTTTTTTCACCGAGAAGTGAGCCACCTCTGATTATGGATTTCGGTTCATGCTGGGGTCAAGGGCGGGTTTGTCTCCTTCTTTTTCTTGGCAGCTGATGCAGCAGCTGAGCTTGCCTTGAAGCGGAAGCTGTCGTTTCCGGTCTCAAGGATGTGGCAGCGGTGGGTGAGACGATCGAGCAAGGCGGTGGTCATCTTGGCGTCGCCAAAGACCGTAGCCCATTCGCTGAAGCTGAGGTTTGTTGTGATGACGACGCTGGTGCGTTCGTAAAGTTTGCTGAGCAGGTGGAACAGCATCGCCCCGCCAGAAGCGCTGAACGGCAGATAG
>JALQYS010000263.1 GCA_023254015.1 Paracoccaceae bacterium | reverse complement strand
AGGGCCTGGGCCTGACCCGTCGCCAGCGCGCCATGGGTCGACAGGGCGCCCGAGGCGGCGCCTGCTGCGGTCAGGTTCGCAGGCCCGCCCGCGCCCGGCACGAAGGCCGCGATGTCGTCGCGCCATTCGGGGCGCGAGCGGTGGTGCGAGGTGATGTTGACGTTCGGGTTCCACCCGCCCGAAACCCCCAGTGCCGTGCAGGAGATGGTTTCGGTGCGGCCATTGGCCAGCCGAACCGTGATCGACGACAAGCCAAGCCGGCCCGAACTGTCGACCACCTGCGCGCCCTGAAGGTGACGGATGCCGGGCAAGAGCGACCCGCCGGTGCGGCTGTCAATCAGGGCGGCCACATCCACGCCGCGGGCCTGCAGGTCCCTGGCAGTGCGCAGGCCGTCGTCATTGTTGGTGAAGATCGCCACACGATCCCCAGCCGCCACGCCCCAGCGGTTGGCATAGGCCCGCAGGGCGCCTGCCAGCATGATGCCGGGCCGGTCGTTGTTTTCAAAGGCAATCGGCCGCTCGGTCGCGCCCGCCGCAAGGATGGCGCGTTTCGAGTAGATGCGCCACAGCGTCTGCCGGGGCTTGCCCGCCTGCGGCACGGCAAGATGGTCAGAGACCCGCTCGACCGCGCCATAGATGCCGTGGTCGAAGGCGCCGATGATGGTGGTGCGCGCCATCAGCCGGACGTTCGGCATCGTGGCCAGTTCCGCCACCATGCCCGCCGCCCAATCCGCGCCAGCCTTGCCGCCGACCTCCAGCGTTTCGGCATTCAGCCGGCCGCCCATGCGGAAATCTTCATCGGCCAGGATCACCCGGGCGCCAGCGCGCCCGGCGGTCAGCGCCGCCATCAGACCGGCAGGGCCGGCCCCGATGACCAGAAGGTCACAATGGGCAAAGCCCTTGTCATATTCGTCCGGGTCTTCTTGACGCGACAGCGCGCCAAGGCCGGCTGCCTTGCGGATGATCGGCTCATACACCTTTTCCCAGAACGGGGCCGGCCACATGAAAGTCTTGTAATAGAAGCCGGCGGTGAAAAAGCTGTTCAGCTTGTCGTTGATCGCCATGGCGTCGAACTTGAGGCTGGGCCAGGCGTTCTGGCTGGAGGCCTCCAGCCCGTCGAACAGCTCGGCCACCGTCGCCCGCGTGTTGGGCTCTTGCCGCGCGCCCGAGCGCAGGTGCACCAGCGCGTTCGGCTCTTCGGACCCAGCCGAGATCGGGCCGCGCGGACGGTGATACTTGAAGCTGCGCCCCATCAGCCGCACGCCATTGGCCAAAAGCGCCGAGGCCAGCGTGTCGCCGGGGTGGCCGGTATAGGACACGCCGTCAAAGTTGAAGCGAAGGGTCTTGGACCGGTCGATCTGACCGCCCGAGATACGATTGGACTGGCTCATTTCGAACGCCCCTGTGCCCGGGCCACATCGCGGGCCAGTTCAACTTTCAGGATTTCATGGGTGACGGTATTGCGGGTGACAACCAGCCACGACCGGTCGCCCTGTTCGTGATACCAAAGCTCCCGGTGCTCGCCCGCAGGGTTGTCGCGGTTGTAAAGATAGTCGTGGAAGGCCTCGACACCCGCCGTCATGCCGTCGGGGCGGTTGATGAGGTTGGCGTCGCCAAGATAGACGAATTCCTGCGCGTCGCGCGGGCCAAGGATGGGGTGATTGATGATCATCTTGCTCGCCTCAATGCAGGTTCGGCTGGGCGCCCTGGCCCTTTTCGTCGATCATCAACCCCTTGAGGAAGCGATCGAACCGATAGGCCGTGGCGGTCTTGTGCGGCTCGTCCTTCGCCAGCAGATGGGCAAAGCACCAGCCCGAGGCCGGGGTGGCCTTGAAGCCGCCATAGCACCACCCGCCATTGAAATAGAGCCCGTCAATGCCGGTGCGGTCGATGATGGGCGATCCGTCCATCGACATATCCATGATCCCGCCCCACATCCGCAGCAGGCGGGCGCGGCCCACCATCGGCATCAGGGCCATGCCGCCTTCGCAGACATCTTCCACCACCGGCAAGTTGCCGCGCTGGGCGTAGCTATT
>JALQYS010000188.1 GCA_023254015.1 Paracoccaceae bacterium | reverse complement strand
ACTGGGCCCCCTGGTGTGGCCCCTGCCGGATGATGGCGCCCGAATTCGCCAAGGCCGCGCAGGCGCTGAAGGGCCGCGCCCGTCTGGCCAAGCTGAACACCGAGGACCATCCCGACATCGCCGGCCGCGCCCGGATTCAGGGGATTCCGGCGCTGGTTCTTTACCGGAACGGCCGCGAGCTGGCCCGTCTGGCCGGCGCGCGCCCTGCCGCCGACATCGTGGCCTTTGTGCAGGGCCATCTGGGGGCCCGCATATAGGCGCACAGAAAATCCGCTAGGGGCCCGCGCGCCGGCCCGCTAAGGTTGTGTCCGGTCATGAGGGCGGGATGGACGATCTTTGGCGGCGTAAAGGGTTGGAGGGCCTGTCTCTGGCGCGGCAGTTCGCGTTGGCGGGTGGCGTTGTCATGCTGGCCGCAACGCTGCTGGTGGGCTGGTTCGTCTCGGGCCGGATCGAAGATGTCGTGGTGCGCAACACCGCCAACGCCACGGCGCTTTACATGGAAAGCTTTGTCGCCCCGCTGATGCAGGATCTGGCCGCCAGCGACAACCTGTCGAAAGCCAGCCGCGACAGCATCGGGGCCCTGTTGCAGGGCACCGCGCTGGGGCGGCGGGTGGTCAGCTTCAAGATCTGGCGCGAGGGCGGGCTTCTGGTGGATGCCTCGAACACCGCGCTGGTGGGGCAGGTCTTTCCGCCGACCCAGAACCTGACCCTCGCCTGGGCCGGCGAAGTGCGCGCCGATTTCGAAGACACGGGTGATCCCGAAGATGCCAACGAAAACGCGCTTGGGCTGCCGCTGCTGGAAATCTATTCGCCGATCCGCGACATGGAAAGCGGGCGCGTGATTGCCGTGGCCGAGTTCTATGAGGTGGCGACGCAGCTGAAATCCGACCTGGTCCGCGCCCGCGCCGCCAGCTGGGGGACGGTGACGGCGGTGATGCTGCTGATCGGGGGCAGCCTGTTTGCCATCGTGCGGCGCGGATCGCGCACCATCGACAGCCAGTTGGCGGCGCTGGCCGAGATGTCCTCGCGCAATCTGTCCTTGCGGCTGCGGGTACAGGGGGCGGCCGCGCGCTTTGCCTCGATGAACGACCAGACCCTGCGGCGGATCGGGGCCGATCTGCACGACGGTCCTGCGCAGCTTCTGGGCTTTGCCGCGTTGCGGCTGGATGCCCTGCGCAAGGCGGCCCCCCCCGAGGCCGGCCCGGCGGTGGACGAGGTCGCCCGTGCCATCAAGGACGCCATTGCCGAGCTGCGCGCCATCTCGCGCGGGCTGTCGCTGCCCGATATCGACCGCCGCTCGCTGGCCGATCTGGTTCGGGGGCTGGCCGAGGCGCACAAGACGCGCACCGGTGCCGAGGTGGCGGTGGAGTGTCGCATCGCCCCCGGCATCGACCTGCCCGAGGCGGTGCGGATCTGCCTGTACCGCTTTGTGCAAGAGGGGCTGAACAACGGCTGGCGCCATGCCGAGGGCAAGGGGCAAGAGGTGCGCCTGACCCTGACGGGCGAGACGCTGACGCTGGTGGTGGCCGACCGTGGCCCCGGCTTTGCCGCCCCGCCCCCCGGCGCGGGCGCGGATGGTGCGTCGCTGGGGCTTGCAGGGCTGGCCGACCGGGTGGAAAGCCTGGGCGGCCAGTTCACGGCGCGCAATCGGGCGGGCGGCGGGGCCGAACTTGTGATGTCACTGGATTTGCAGGGGTTGTAGGATGGGCGGCGATATCCGCGTGGTGCTGGCAGACGATCACCCGATCTACCGCGAGGGCGTGGCGCGCACGCTGGCCGATGCCGGAGGGATCGAGGTGGTCGGGCAGGCTGCCGACGGCGAGGCGGCGGTGGCGCTGGTGGCCCAGTTGCGTCCGGATCTGGTGCTGCTGGACATTTCCATGCCCAAGGGCGGCGGCTTGCCCGCCCTCGCCCGGATCAGCCAGATGGACGGCCCGCCCCGGGTGGCGATGCTGACCGCCTCGGAAGAGGACGACGACCTGATGCAGGCGCTGCGACTTGGGGCGCTGGGCTATGTGCTCAAGGGCGTCGGCGCGGGCGAACTGGTCGCGGTGGTGCGTGGGCTGGCCGAGGGGCAGTCCTATGTCTCGCCGGGGCTGGCGGGGCGGCTCTTGCTGGGCATGCGGTCGCGGGGCGCCGCGCCGGTGAACCCGCTGGAAGACCTGACGCGGCGCGAAGAGGACATCCTGCGGCTGGTCGCACAGGGCCTGTCGAACCGCGAGGTGGGCCAGACGCTGGAGCTGCAGGAAAAGACGGTCAAGCACTACATGACCGCGATCCTGCAAAAGCTGCATGTCCGAAACCGGGTCGAAGCGGCGATGCTGGCGCGCGAGCATCTGAAGGGCTGAGCGGTCACCGGACCAAGGTCTGAAACGGCAGGCCGAAATCGCAAGCCCTTGGTCCATTATGCAAACCGGACGAATCGGGCAGGTTGGGGGCATCGAAACCGCAACCCGAAAGGACACGAAGATGAAAACCCTGCTCCTGACCGCCACGCTGGCATCGCTGGCTTTCACCTTGACCACCCCGGTTCAGGCCGCCCCCAAGGCAACCTCGCTCATGGCCCTTGAGGACGCGCTGCAGGCCGATGTCGACAAGCGCAAGAAAAAGCGCGTCAAGGGCGGCTCGGGCTGTGATGACGCAGGCGACATTCTGGAACACCCCGAGTGCCTCTGACCCGGGTTTCCGGCGGCCCTTCGGCCAAGGCCGGCACCAGCACGCCCAAGGGACAGCCATCCCTTGGGCACAAGCCACACCCCACAACGGTGGCTTGACATTCCCTGAGCCATGGGCCAAATCAACGTCAGGTCGTTGGGGCAGTAGCTCAGTTGGGAGAGCGTATCGTTCGCAATGATAAGGTCAGGGGTTCGATCCCCCTCTGCTCCACCAATGACCTCTCAACCGACTTGAAACCGGGCCGCTCTTGCGGCCTTTTTCATTTCTGTTGCGGTAGTGACATGGTTTGGCGGCCTGATCCGGGCCGGTCAGAGAATGTCGGAACAGCGGAATTTCGCCCTGTCCGGGGCGGTTGCCCTCAGTTGAACCACAGATAGGCGACTGTTGCGACGGCGATGGCGGTCAGGCTGGCCAGAACCGTGCGCCAGCCCACGGCGCTGCCACCGACCCAGGCGGCGATGGCGGCTTTCGACGCGGTATTGACCGCGACGGCCAGCAAGATCGCCTGAACGGCAAGGGTCACGGGGATGTTCATGCGTGACATCGACAATGTGACGGCGTCCACCTCGGCCACGCCCGAAGCCGCGGCCACGGCCAGCACGCCGGCATTTCCCCAGACCCGTTGCACAAGCTCTGCCGCCAGCATGACGGCGCTCAGCAAGGCGGCCAGCTTGATCGAGGTGGCAACCTCCAGCGGGTTGGCGACGGTCAGGCTGGGTCTGGCCTGATCGGTCGGGCCGCGGCCTTGGCCAAGGATGAAGGCCACCGCCATGGCGCCCATGGCCACCGCCGCGCAGCCGAGCGTCACGGCCAGCGGTCCGAAGAGCCGGGGGTTCAGCGCCGAGGCGATTGCCCAGACCCGCAGCGCCATCACCGCTCCGCTGATGAGGATACCGCCCACCAGCAGATTGACCGCCCCCGGCTGGGCGCGCCCCAGACGGGCAAAGGTCAGCGTGGTGACAGTGGAAGAGGCAAGCCCTCCGGCGGCGGCCGTCACCACGATACCCAGAAGGCCGCCGAAGAGCCGCACGGCAACGTAGCCTGTGGCGGAAATCAGCGCCATCATGATCGCCATAAGCCAGACATCATGCAGGTTGACCGCCCCCCAGGGATCGATCGGCCGGTCAGGCAAAAGCGGCAGCAAGAGGAAGGACATCACCATCAGGATCAGCCCGGCGCGGAATTCCTCCCAGGTCAGCCGGGCCAGCCAGCTGTGCAGCTGCGTGCGCAGCGCCAGCAGGACCGTCATGCTGACCGCTGCGGCAATGGCCACCGTCAGATCGCCCAGCGTTGCCAGAACGCCCAAAAGAAAGGTCAGCAGGCCCGCGATCAGGGTCGTGGCGCTGAGGCTGCCGGTCGCCCGCGCCTCCAGCCAGCTGAAGGCGCCAAAGACCGCGCTGAAGGCCACAAAGGCAAACCCGACAAAAGACGCGCCAAGCTGCAGGCCCAGAACGCCGCAGATCCCTCCCATCAGCCCCGCCAGGCCAAAGGTGCGGAACCCGGCGGCCCGGCCGTTGTCCTCGACGTCGCGCGCGCGCCAGCCGCGTTCGATGCCCACCATCAGACCGATGGCCAGCGCAACACCGAGGCGCCAGAAAAGATCAAGGTTCGACATCTGCATGGTCACCGCGTTTCTGTCAGACAGGGCCCCAAGGTCGCCTCTACCGTGCGCCCTGGCGAATGCCCCGGGGCGCGCGACCGGCCTGCCAAAGCTGCCTGCCCCTGTCTGATAGGCGCAAACTGCCCCAAAAGCCAAGAACCTGCCGACAGGACTGGTGCGCTCTGGACGGGCGCGGTCTGGGTTGGCGCGGGGTCTGGATCGGAACGCGTCGCCCCCCTGCCCTGCCCCCCCGCCCTGCCCGCCGCGCCCTGCCCGCCGCGCGGGCGGCGCGGTTTTGTCTCCGCAATTCGAGCAAATCGAATCAAAACACGCGCCATGGTTGAGGCGCCGGAAACAAGGCCTGTTGCCTCCACCCCCTTGCCGGAAGGGCTGATCTGCGGCCGGAATCACCGAATTGCCGCAACTCTACCCAGGTTGACGCCATCGGTGCCACATTCAGACCCCATTCTGCCGCTACCCATTGGCCTTGGAAAACTGGGGATTGGCCTGCGGGCCGTTGAACATTGGTGGAGCATCAGAATGGCGACTTTTTCGGGAACCACGGGCAACGACACCTACACCGGAAGCACCGGCGTCGACAGCATTACGGGTCTGGCGGGCAATGACACCCTTTACGGGCTTGACGGCGCGGATTCGATCTATGGCGGCGACGGCAGCGACTCGCTCTTCGGTGGTGCGGGCGACGACCTGATCCGCGGCGGTGCCGGCAACGACTTCATCGACGGCGGCGACGGCATCGACACGCTGGACTTCACCGGCTCGGCCGTGGGCGTGCAATTCAGTCTGGCCAGCGGCACCGCCGTGGGCGGAGACGCCGAGGGCGACGCGGTTTCGGGCATCGAGAACCTCATCGGCTCGAGCTTTGGCGACATGCTGACCGGCGATACCGGCAACAACCTGCTGACCGGCGGCGCAGGCAATGACGAACTGAACGGCGGTCTGGGCGCGGACACCCTTTATGGCGGCCTTGGCGACGACATCTATGTGATCGACAATGATGGCGACGTGGTCAGCGAAGTCGGCGGCGGCGGCATCGATTTTGTCTATTCTTCGGTCAGCCACACGCTGCAGGCCGATTTCGAAAGCCTGCGCCTGACCGGCACGGCCAGCATCAACGGCATTGGCAACGCGCTGGCCAACACGCTTTTTGGCAACAACGGCGCGGGCGCCTTCACCGGCGACAACCTGCTGCAGGGTCTGGACGGCAACGATACCATCTATGGCTACAATGGCGCGGACACGCTGGATGGCGGCACCGGCAATGACAGCCTGATCGGCGGCGCGGGCAGCGATCTTTATGTCGTCGACAGCGCGAATGACGTGGTCGTCGAACTGACCGGCGAAGGCGAGGACACGGTCGAAGCCTCGATCAGCTATACCCTGACTGATCCGGTCACCAACAACTTTGTCGAACATGTCACGCTGACCGGCACGGCCAACCTGAACGCCACCGGCAACCTGGCCAACAACCGTCTGACCGGCAACACGGGCAACAACCAGCTTTTCGGCAACGCCGGCAAGGACACGCTGACAGGCGGCGACGGCAATGACACGCTGAACGGCGGCGCTGGGAACGATTCGATGAATGGCGGGGCGGGCGATGACACCTACCACATCGACAATACGCTGGATAAGACGGCCGAACTGTCCGATGGCGGCATCGACACCGTCATCAGCGCGATCAACAACTATGGCCTTGCCAGCCAGATCGAGAACCTGGTGCTGGACACGGGCGTGCTGAACGGCAGCGGCAACAGCGCGGCCAACACTCTGACGGGCAACGCGCTGGACAACCTGCTGGATGGCGAAGGCGGTGATGACACGCTGATCGGCGGGGCGGGCAATGACACGCTGGACGGCGGGTCGGGCGCGGATTCGATGACCGGAGGCGCGGGCGATGACGTCTATCGGGTGGACAATGTCAACGACGTGGCCGACGAAAGCGCCGTCGGCTCGGCTGGCGTGGACCGGGTGGAAACCAAGGTCGACTACACGCTGGGCGCTGGCATCGAAAACGGGCTTGCCGCCTCGAACA
>JALQYS010000136.1 GCA_023254015.1 Paracoccaceae bacterium | reverse complement strand
ATCGGGGCCTGCGCGGCCTCGGGCAGGGCCGAAACCTCGGTCAGGGCAGTGGTCAGATCGCCGGTTTGCAAGGCGGCTTCCGCCCGCGACAAGATGGCGTCGGGGTCCGTGCCTTCGCGCGGGGTCAACGACCGCGCGCCGGTTTGGCTGCGGAAAAAGCTGGTTGCCCGCTCGGTCCAGCTGTCGCCCATGTCCGCGCGCAACGCAGCCTCAAGCGCCAGACGCGCCGCATCAGGAAAGGTTTCTTGCAGTTGGGCAAGGCTGGGCAGACCCGTTTCTGCGTGGGCCAGTAAGGCTTGGGGCGGCTCTTGTCCCAGATCGGGCAAAATTGCCGCATAGGGCGCGCCGGAATCCACAGCCGCCTGCAAGCGACCAAAGGCGGCCTGAGCGACCGCGGCGCGGGTCAGCGCCTCGGCCTCTGCCTTCATTGCGGCGGCCTGTGCTTCGGCCTCTTTCAGCCGGGCTTCGGCCTCAGCGGCCAAGGCGGTTATGTTGGACGGAATCGGTGCCGTCGCTTGCCCCGCGGCTGGGGCCGCACCAAGGCCCTTCACCTCTGCTTGCAGCGCCGCCACAGCGTCGGCCAACGCGGCGGTCTGTTCTGACCGTTCCGCTGGGCCGGTTTCCAAAGCCGCCATCCGGCCGTTCAGCGTGGCAAGCGTTTCCATCAAGGGCGAAATATCTGGCACCTTGGCCGCCTCAACCGCAGCGAGACGCGCCTCGAGCGTAGCAATCGCTTCGGTCTGGGCGGCGATTTGTTGTTCCAGTTGCGCTGTGTCCTGCAACGGCCAGCCATTCGGCACATACTGCGCAACGCCATAGCCAGCTGCTGCCGCAAGGGCCCCACCGAGTAACGGGGCGACAAACCCAACACGCCGTCTGGCGGGCCTTTGCGGATTGGGTACCGTCTGGGGCGCTTGTTCAGCCCCTGCCGCGGGTGTTGGTCCCACGTCGGTCTGGGCGGTGATCTCGTCAGTCTCAGCCATGGTCATCCCCCATATGCGCGCGGCATAATCCAAGCTAATGCCTAGCCCCACCCGGGTTCAAGCGCTGGCGGCGGACTTATAAGCCTCTGCGACGGCGTGCAGCATGTTTTCGCCATCCGGATGAGCGGCAATTGTCATAAAGGCCGGGGAAAGCGCCTCTGCCTCGGCGGCGGCGGCCTTGCTGATGGCAACGATCCAAAGCTGGCTGGCGACAGCTTTTGGAATGGCCTGCGCCAAGAGTCTGGCCGAACGCGGGGAGAAGATCGGGATCAGAATCGGCGTGCCACTTTGGAAAAGATCCGTGGCAGCCCCCGACAAGGGCAAAGGGTTCTGGCTGTAGACGATCAGCGAAACCGTCTCTATTCCGCCTTTTGTCAGCATTCCGGCCAGATCACCCGCCGTGTCCGCGCCGCGCAGATGCAAAACCGGGCCTTTGATCCCCGCGCCAAGGATCAGTGCGGCCAGTGCCCTGACCTCTCCCTCGGCAGAAAGGGCATCAAATCCTGCGGCGCGGGCTGCTGCTGCCGTGCGATTGCCCACGCAATAGGCACGCTGGGGCAGCGGCTGTTGCAGCCGCATCGCAGCCTCCACCCCGGTTTCAGAGGTAAAGATCACTGCCTGAAAGATCTGCAATGGCAGGGCGGGCTGAAGAAACGCGGTCTGCATCAGGGGCGAGATCATAACCGCCACATCCCCCAACCGCGCGCGCAGCTGTTGCGCAAAACGCTGGCTTTGCGGCGCCGGGCGGGTCAAAAGAAGCGTGGGGGCACGGGATTGTCTGGCCATGGCCAAGGTGTTACCTGCGCAAGACCCCCATGGCAACGAAAGACAACGATGACCCGGGCGCTGACCTTTCTTGGCATCGAATCAAGCTGCGACGATACCGCCGCCGCGGTGGTGCGGCATCGTCCGGGCGCGGCGCCGGACATCCTGTCATCGGTCGTTGAAGGCCAGACGGCGCTGCATGCGGCCTTTGGCGGTGTGGTTCCTGAAATCGCCGCGCGCGCGCATGCCGAGCGGCTGGATCTATGCGTCGAGGCGGCGCTGGAGAAGGCGGGGTTGCGGCTGACCGATCTGGACGGGATCGCCGTGACGGCGGGGCCGGGCCTGATTGGCGGCGTCTTGTCGGGGGTAATGCTGGCCAAAGGGCTGTCGGCGGCCAGCGGGCTGCCGATGGTGGGCGTGAACCATCTTGCGGGCCATGCCCTGACGCCGCGGCTGACCGATGGGGTGGCCTTTCCCTATCTGATGCTTCTGGTATCCGGCGGGCATTGCCAATTCCTGATCGCCAAGGGTGTCGAAGATTATCAAAGACTTGGCGGCACGATCGACGATGCCCCCGGCGAGGCCTTTGACAAGACCGCCAAGCTTTTGGCGCTGCCACAGCCGGGCGGCCCTTCGGTGCAGGCCGAGGCGACGCTGGGCGACGCGCGTCGTTTTGCCTTTCCCCGACCGCTGCTGGACCGGGCGGGGTGTGACATGTCTTTCTCGGGGCTGAAAACCGCCTTGCTGCGGGCGCGCGATGCGCTGGTGGCAGAAAAGGGCGGGATCACCCTGCAGGATCGGCGCGATCTTTGTGCAGGATTTCAGGCAGCCGTCGCCGATGTGCTTGCCGAAAAGTCACGGCGGGCGCTGGAGACCTATCTGACCCTGGCGCCCGAGCAGCCGGTTCTGGCGGTGGCGGGCGGCGTGGCGGCCAATACTGCGATCCGGGCACGGCTGACGGCGCTGTGCGCGCAGATGGGCGTGCAGTTTCTGGCGCCGCCCTTGTCCTTGTGCACTGACAATGCGGCAATGATCGCCTGGGCAGGGATGGAGCGGTTTCGGACCGGCGCGCGAGATGATTTCACCTTGGCGGCCCGCCCGCGCTGGCCGCTGGACCAGACCGCCGCGCCGATGATCGGATCGGGAAAGAAGGGGGCCAAGGCATGATCGCGGTCGCAGGGGCAGGGGCCTTTGGCACGGCGCTGGCCATCGCGCTGGCCCGCGAGGGTCGGCAAGTCGCGCTATGGGGTCGTGATGTCGCGGGGCTGATTGAGGCGCGGCGGAATGACCGTCTTTTGCCGGGGGTTTCGGTTCCGGAAACCGTGACGATCAGCGCGGATCGTAACGTTTTTCTGGATTCGGACACGGTGCTTCTGGCCATTCCGATGCAGGCCCTGGCCGGGTTTTTGCAGGATCACGCCGCAGAGCTGCGGGGCCGGTCTCTGGTGGCCTGTTGCAAGGGGGTTGACCTCGGAACTCTGGAAGGCCCCAGCGCGGTGATCCGGAAGTCTTGTCCGGACAGCCCGGTTTCGGTGCTGACCGGGCCCAGCTTTGCCGCCGACATTGCGCGCGGCCTGCCCACCGCCCTGACCCTTGCGGGCGGGGATGCCGCGCTTCAGGCCCTGCTGTCGACCGCGACCCTGCGGCTTTATCGCAGCGCCGATGTGACGGGGGCCGAATTGGGCGGGGCCCTGAAGAACGTGATGGCCATAGCCTCCGGCGTGGTCATGGGCGCGGGACTGGGCGACAGCGCGCGCGCCGCCCTCATGACCCGGGGCTTTGCCGAAATGCAGCGCTTTGCCCTGGCCAAGGGCGCGCGGGCAGAGACGCTGGCAGGGCTGTCGGGCCTTGGCGATCTGGTGCTGACCTGTACCTCGACGCAATCGCGGAACTTTCGCTTTGGCCATTCCATCGGCGCGAGCGTAGATTTTGATGCGTCAGTGACGGTGGAAGGTGCCGCCACCGCGCGGGCGGTTGACACGATGGCGCTGCGCGACGGGATTGACATGCCGATCACGCGGATGATTGCTGAACTGGTCAACGGAACGATCCGCCTGACCGATGCCATACAGGCCCTGATGTCGCGGCCGCTGAAAGAGGAATGACCCATGCTCTATGCCCTGATCTGCACCGACAAGGCCGACCATCTGGAGGTGCGCAAAGCCAATCGCGACGCGCATCTTGAGCATATCCGCGCCTCGGGCGTGGTGGAGATGGCCGGACCCTTTCTGAACGACAAGGGCGGGATGTCGGGGTCTTTGGTGATCTTGAAGGTGGACAGCAAGGCCGAGGCAGAGGCTTGGGCTGATGCCGACCCCTATGCCAAGGCCGGGCTTTTCGCCAAGGTTCGGATCGAGGAATGGAAGAAGGTCATCGGGTGAACCACTGGCTGTTCAAATCCGAGCCTGACACCTGGGGCTGGGCCGATCAGGTCGCCAAGGGTGACGTGGGCGAGGAATGGCACGGCGTGCGCAACTATCAGGCGCGCAACAACATGCGGGCGATGAAGGTCGGCGATCTGGGGTTCTTTTACCATTCCAACATCGGCAAAGAGATTGTCGGCATTGTCGAGGTGATCCGCGAAAGCGCGCCCGACAGCACGACGGACGATCCGCGCTGGGATTGTGTTGTGGTGCGGGCGGTAAGGCCGCTGTTGCGGCCGCTGAGCCTTGACACCTGCAAGGTGCAGCCGGGGCTGGAAAAGATGGCTCTGGTGAACAGCGCGCGGCTGTCGGTGCAGCCAGTCACGCCCGAGGAATGGCGGATCATCTGCGATCTGGGCGGCGTGTCGCCCTGAGGCCGGGAAAAAATGAAGGGCCCCGCACCCCTACGGGACCCTTCACCACCCCACGTGCTCCCCTTGCGCACCGCACGTGTTCTGAAAAGGTCCCGGACATGCTGCCCTGATGTCCTGACCTTAGCCGGGAATCATGCCCCGGTGCAAAGGCCAAGCGTCTAAGGTTTTAGGCTAATGCCGCGTGTCTGGCAGAAAGAAGGCGGCAAGGCCGATGGCCGGCAGGAAGGCGCAGACCTGATAGACCGCCACGATGCCCCAACGGTCGGCCAGAACACCAAGGATGGCCGCGCCAATCGCCGCTATGCCGAATGCCAGACCGAAAAGCAGCCCCGCCACCATGCCCGTGCGCTGCGGCATCAGATCCTGGGCATAGACCACCATGGCCGGGAAGGCCGAGGCCAGAACCATGCCGGCCAAGGCGGCAACAAGGATGGTCGGCAAGAGCGGCAGCCACGGCAAGGCCACCGACAGCGGCAGGATGCCAAGGATCGACCACAGGATAACCCTGCGGCGCCCGATCCGGTCGCCAATCGGCCCGCCGATGATGGTGCCGGCGGCAACTGCAGCAAGGAAGATGAAAAGACTCAGATTCGCCTCGGCCTTTGAAAGGCCAAAGCGCTCGTTAAACACTCAACTACTGATAAAAGTAGTGTTAACGAGAGGAATGAAAATGTCTTACTTGAGATTGAAGGTTGCACTACCGGTGTTAATTGCTTCAGTTTTTACATCATAAGGCATACTTTTTACTGCTGCAACAGCAAGGGCCTGAGTGATGTATGTCTTCCCGGTTCCTGGAGGACCATAAAGTATTGTATTTAGTGGTGGCATTTTTAATACGGATGAGTTTGTCGT
>JALQYS010000119.1 GCA_023254015.1 Paracoccaceae bacterium | reverse complement strand
GGTGCTGATCTGCGCAGGGCGGACCTTCATCGCCGGTGCGGATGTGACCGAATTTGGCAAACCGCCGGTGCCGCCGCATCTGCCCGATCTGGTGGACCGGCTGGAACAGGCCACGAAACCCTGGATCGCCGCCATCCACGGCTCCGCCCTTGGCGGGGGGTTCGAGGTTGCGATGGGCTGCCGCCTTCGCGTCGCGCTGGACAGCGCCTCGGTCGGCCTGCCGGAAGTGACGCTTGGCATCGTTCCCGGCGCCTCTGGCACAGTTCGCACCCCGCGTCTTGCCGGGGTGGAAGCGGCCGTCGATCTGGTCACCTCTGGCCGCCCGGTCAAGGCCGCCAAGGCCCTGTCGCTGGGGCTGGTGGATGCCGTCGTCACCGGCGACCTGCGCGCCGAGGCCGTGGCTTTCGCCCGCACCGCCCTGACCCAACCCCTGCCCCTGCCCATCTCTGCGCGCCCCGTCACCTCGCCCGACGCGGCCTGGTGGGACGAGCAGACGAAGGCCATCGCCAAGCGCGCCAAAGGCGAAGCCGCCCCCCTTCGCGCGCTGGACTGCCTGCGCATGGCCGCCGAAAAGCCCTTTGCCGAAGCGATGGCCCATGAACGCGCCACCTTCCTGGAGCTGCGCGCCTCGGATCAGGCCGCAGCCCTTCGCCATATCTTCTTTGCCGAGCGTGGCGCACCGAAGCCCGGGCATCTGGGCGACGCGAAACCGCGCAACATCCGCTCTGCCGCCGTGATCGGCGGGGGCACGATGGGCGCAGGCATCGCAGCCGCCCTGCGGGACGCGGGCCTGCCCGTGACCCTGATCGAACGCGACGACGAGGCCGTCCAGCGGGGCCTGCAAAACCTGCGCGGCATCTTCGACGGCGCGGTCAAGCGCGGCAAGCTGACCGAGGCGCAGGCTGGGGCCCGGATGGAGGGTGTCACCGCAGGCAGCGACTATAGCCTTCTGGCCGAGACCGATCTGGTGATCGAAGCCGTGTTCGAGGACCTGTCGGTCAAACGCGCCGTCTTTGCGCAACTGGGCCAGACCTGCCGCGCCGATGCGATCTTGGCCACCAACACCTCTTACCTCGACCCGCGTCTGATTGCCGAGGGCCTGCCCCAGCCTGAGCGTTTCATCGGCCTGCACTTCTTCAGCCCGGCCAACGTCATGAAACTGCTGGAGATCGTGCCAACCCCCGCAACCTCGGCCGAGACGCTGGCGACGGGCTTTGCGCTGGCGCGCAGCCTGGGCAAGATCCCGGTGCAGGCCGGAATCTGCGACGGGTTCATCGGCAACCGCATCCTGAAACGCTACCGCGCCGAGGCGGAAACGCTGGTCCGCCAAGGCACCCCCATCGCCGCCATCGACGCCGCCATGCGTGCCCACGGCTTTGCCATGGGTCCGTTCGAGGCGCAGGATCTGGGCGGTCTTGACATCGCCTTCCTGCAACGCGAAGGCGCGCGGGCGGCGGGGCAGGACGTGCCGGAAACCCTAGGCGACATTCTGGTGCGGGCGGGTCGCAAAGGCCAGAAAACCGGTGGCGGCTGGTATGATTACACCCCTGGCAACCGCACCCCGCAACCTTCGGAGGCAACCGCTGCCCTTCTTGCGCCGCAGATTGGCACAGGTGCCGCGCTTTCCGGCGCGGAAATCGCTGGCCGCCTGACCGCCGCAATGGCCGAAGAGGGCCGGGCGATTCTTGCCGATGGCATCGCCCTGAAGCCTTCGGACATCGATCTGGTTGAAGTGCACGGCTATGGCTATCCGCGCTGGCGCGGCGGGCCGATGTTCGAGCATGGTCTGACAAAATAGGCCAATCCTGCCGCCGGATCGGCCCTTGATCGCACGAAATGCCAGACGCCCCCGGCCCATCACGGCAGCAGGGGGCGCTGGAAAGCGTCAGTCGTTCGCTTCGGGTGGCAGGAAGTCCACCTCATGGGCGGCAGAGGCTTTGACCACCTCATCCACATCCGACATGTTGTGCAACACCCGGAACAGATCGGGCAGCTTGCCCGCCGGCGACACCCAGAACAGCGCCCGGGCCGGCGTATCCGACTTGTTGAAATAGCCATGCGGGATGCCGCGCGGCATGCGCACCAGATCGCCAGCGCGGGCGGTGGTCCATTTGCCATCCAGCTTCAGCTCAAGCTGGCCTTCCTGCACCAGAATGAATTCGTCCTGTGTCGGATGGATATGAACCGGCACGAACTGGCCCGGGTCCGAGTTCGTCTCGAAGGCAAAGCTTGAATCGCATTCGGCCTTGGGGAAATAGCGCTGCCCAAGGATGTTCCATTCCACCTCTTCATAGCCGTCACCGTTGCGGGTGATGCCGCCCTGCAGGGGTTTTGTCATGTCCACTCTCCTGTTGTCGACCGGGCGTTGATCGCCCGGCCCTTGATCACTTGCCGGTCACGTTTGACCAAAGCACGGGCCCGCCGTCCTTTTCATAGGCCATGCCTTGCGGGAACGAGATCGCCTCCAGTTGCAGCCCCCAGGGCGCAAAGAAATAAAGGATCGCCTGCCCGGCGGCCGGTCCTTCGTTCACCGGCAGCGGCCCCATCAGAGTGCGGATGTTCTGCGATTTCAGATAGGCGGCGGCGGCGTCGATGTCGTCGACGTAAAAGGCGATGTGATGGCCGCCGATGTCGCTATTGCGCGCGGTCACGGTTTTCTGGTCGGGCGCGGTGTATTTGAAAAGCTCGATGTTGGAGCCGTTGCCGCAGCGCATCAGGGAAATGGTTTCGATCACCGCGCGCGGATCGACATCCAGAAGATCCTGCATGAAGGTGCCCTGATCGTCCTTGAACGGGCCGAAAGAGGTTGCCTTTTCGCAGCCCAGCACATCGCCGAAAAAGCTTTCGGCCTGCGCAAGATCGGGAACCGTCAGCCCGATATGGTTGATGCCCCGCATGCCGGGCATCGGCTCGGCCAGGGCCGCGCCGGGCGCAAGCAGCAGGGCTGCGGTCAAGAGGATCTGTTTCATGTCTGGCTCCCTCGCCGGATGTGGGATGGTGGTCTGAACGGCCCTAGCGATGGCTCAGGCCGTCTGTTGGAACCGGGTCACCTTGGACAGGGGGGCATTGATCGCGAAGTGATGGGCGACGATGCCGGTAATTCCGAAACTGGCAAGCCGCGCCAGATGCTTGTCGGCGTAGGCCTGCGCGGCCTCGGCGGTGTCAAAGCAATAGATGCCGCCGGCCCGTTGGGTCTGGGCATTCTCGGTCCAGATTTTCCACTGCAGGCCCGGTTCGCCGGCAATATCCTGCGCCAACCCGTCCATGGCCGCGGCCATCTCATCGCCCCAGGGGCCGGCAAAAGGAAAATCGACTTGCAGGATGATTGCCATGTTGTCTTGCCTTCTGTTGCCCTCAGGCAGCCGGCCTTTCGGCGTCTTGCCTGCGAAAGTGGTTTGAACTTGAAGCAGCTTCGCAGGTTTCACCCGGTGGACAATGCACGAATATCGCGATTCTCTGGGCAGGTTTTCTGGACAATAAGGGGAAAATCCACCCAGGATTGCGCCGCACCACCGCGGGCCAATCAGGAGGTCTGGTGGATCACGGCGGTGGACCAATCCAGAAAACAGCGCAGTTTCGCCGCCAGAAAGCGCCGGGTGGGATAGATGAAATAGATCGGCCGGTTCACGCCCGACCACTGCGGCAAGATGCGCACCAGCTTGCCGTCACGCAGATGCTGGGCGGCGGCGAACTCGGCACAAAGCACGATCCCCGCCCCCGCAAGTGCGGCGTCCAATGCCGCCTGATCGTCATCCGTCTCAAAGCCCGCAGGCCCGGCGATGGTGCAGGCCGCCTCGGGCCCCCGCAGATCCCAGGGGCGGGTTTGCCCGTCTTTCTGGCTTGTCATCATGATGCACTGATCGGCGGTCAGATCCCCGACCTGATCGGGCAGGCCCCGGCGTGCGACCCAATCCGGCGACGCGAAAAGGCCAAAGCGAAACTCGCCCAGATGACGGGAAATCATCGAGGAATTCTCAAGTTTTCCACCGCGCAGCGCGCAGTCAAACCCTGTCTCGGTCAGATTGGCGAGCCGGTCGGAAACCGACAGGGTGATCTGCACATTGGGATAAAGGCGCTGGAACTCGGCAATGCGGGGCAGCAAGAGGCTGCGGGCAAGCAGGCTCATGCACGACACCCGAAGCCGCCCGGTCGGCGTTTCATGCTTGCGGCCAAGCGCGGTTTCCGTCGCGTCGATCTCTTCAAGGATCTGCACGCATTTCTCGTGATAGATCCGCCCCTCGTCGGTCAAGGACAGCGCCCGGGTCGTGCGATACAAAAGGCGCACCGACAGGGCCGCCTCCAGTTCCTGCACGCGCTGCGACACACGCGTCTTGGGCACGCCAAGAGCCGCGGCCGCGCCGGAAAAGGACCCCGCATCCAGCACGGCGACAAAGGTGCGCATCGCCGTCAGTTTGTCCATCGCGCCGCCCCTGTGATCGTCCAGCTTTTCTGCACGATACGCCAGGAAACCGGTGGATCAAACAGAAAGCCCCGCGCCCTGCCCCGGTCTGATCGGGCGGAATGTCGTGGTTGACAGGTTTGCCCCCCTGTGGTGGTCTGACCCCGACCCTTGCCGCAAGATCGGGGACAAGACAGCAAAGGCATTGCGATGGCCCGCAAATCAACCAGCCGTGGGGCTGATCCTGCTACCGCAACCTCGCCCCAGCTTCTGACGGCCCGGGATCTGCATCTTGGCTGCGACCCTGCCCTTTTCACCTTTCAGGACACGTCCGAAATCGACCCCCTGCCCGGCCTGATCGGCCAGGACCGCGCGTTGGACGCGATCCGGCTGGCCGCCAGCATTCCGCATGCCGATTTCAACCTGTTCGTGCTTGGCCCTGCCGGGGCCGGCCGCCATTCCGCGGTGCAAAGCCTGCTGGAGGCCGAGGCCGCCAAACGGCCGGTGCCCTGCGACTGGGTCTATGTGAACGACTTTGCCAACCCCGACCGGCCAAAGGCCCTGTCCTTGCCCCCCGGCACGGCGCGCCCCCTGCAAAAGGCGCTGGAGGCGCTGGTGGACGATCTGGCCACCGACATCCCGGCGCTGTTCGATTCCGAACAGTATCAGAACCGCCGCAGCGCGCTGGAACAGCGTCTTGCCAGCCGCAAGCAGGAGGCCTTTGAAAAGGTGGTGTCCAAGTCGCATCAGCGCGACGTGACCATCCTGCGCACGCCGATGGGCTTTGCCATCGCGGGCCTGCGCAACGGCGAGGTGATCAAGCAGGACGACTTTGCCCATCTGTCCGAGGCTGACCGCAAGCAGATTGAAACGGCCGTCAACCAGACCGAAAAGGATCTGGCAAAATATCTCAAATCCGTGCCACGGCTGGAAAAGGAACACCGCGCCGCCGTCGCCCTTCTGAACGCCGAAATGGCCGAGCAGACGGTGGACGACGCGCTGGCCGGCGTGTTTCAGGACTTTGGCGCGATCGGGCCGCTGGGGCCCTATCTGGACGCCCTGCGCACGGATCTGATCGAGAACACCGAAATCTTTCTGCGGGCGGGCAGCGGGCGGCAGGAAGGCCCGTTTCCCGCCGCCCGCGTGCGGCTGCACGACGATCCGGCCTTTCACCGCTATGCCGCCAATGTGATGGTGTCGAACGATCCTGCCGCCGGGGCCGGGGCGCCGATCGTGACCGAACCGCTGCCCTCGCTGTCGAACCTGATCGGCAAGGTTGACCATATCTCGACCCAGGGCGCACTGGTCACCGATTTCACCCTGATCCGATCGGGCGCGCTGCATCGAGCCAACGGCGGCTTTCTGGTGCTGGACGCCCTGCGGGTTCTGAGCGAACCCATGGCTTGGGAGGCGCTGAAGCGCAGTCTTGAGACGCGGTCGATCCGCATCAGCTCCGCCGCCGAAATGCTGAGCCTGATTTCGACCAGCTCGCTGGAGCCGGAACCGATTCCGCTGCAGGTGCGGGTGGTGCTGGTTGGCGATGCGATGCTGCATCTGCTGCTGTCGCTGCATGACCCCGATTTCAGCCGCCTTTTCAAACTGGCTGCCGATTTCAGCCATGACACACCCCGCACCCCCGAAAGTGCCGGGCTTTTTGCCCGAATGGTCGCCGGGGCCTGCCAGCGCGACGGGCTGCAGCCGGTCAGCCGCGATGGCGTGGCCGCCCTGATCGACCTGGCCTCGCGCGCGGCCGAGGATCAGGGGCGGATGACCCTGCGCATCAGCGCCCTTTGGGATCTGCTGCGCGAGGCCGATTTCATCGCACGGGCAGGTGACAAGCGGGTGATCGACGCCAGCCACATCGCTTCGGCCCGCGCCGCCGCCGAACATCGCGGCGACAGGGTGCGCGAACGGCTGCAAGAGATGATCCACGAAGGCACGCTGATGGTCTCCACCGCCGGCGGCACGGTGGGCCAGATCAACGGCCTGACCGTCACCGGCAGCGGGCTTTTGACCTTTGGCCTGCCGGTGCGCATCACCGCAAGGGTGCGCATGGGCACGGGCAAGGTCATCGACATCGAGCGTGAGGTCAAGCTGGGCGGCCCGATCCATTCCAAGGGGGTGCTGATCCTGTCGTCCTACCTTGCGACGCATTATGCCAGCGATGTGCCGCTGTCGCTTTGGGCAAGTCTGGTGTTCGAACAAAGCTATGGCGGCATCGAAGGCGACAGCGCCTCGGCGGCGGAACTTTGCGCGTTGCTTTCGGCGCTGTCCGGCCTGCCGATTTCCCAGTCGCTTGCGATCACCGGATCGATCAACCAGATGGGCGAGATCCAGCCCATCGGCGGGGTGAACGAAAAGATCGAAGGCTTTTTCGACACATGCAAGGCCGCGGGGCTGACCGGCCAGCAAGGCGTCCTGATCCCGCGCCGCAATGTGCGCAACCTGATGCTGCGCCCCGATGTGGTCGAAGCCGTGGCACAACGCCGGTTCCGCATCTATGCCATCTCGCATGTCGATGAGGCGATGGAGCTTCTGACCGGCATCACCGCCGGACGCCGATCGGGCAACGGGATGTTCGAGGATGGCTCGGTCAATGCCAATGTCGAATTGCGCCTGCGCGACTTTGCCGAGGCCTTGCGCGATTTCACAAACCCGCAAGACACGGATTTTCCGGCAGATCCGGACGAATAGGCAGGCCCCGCCGCTGCGTCCAAAAGACGGGAAAACCGGCCCTGACGCCAGATCAGCCGGGCATCCGGCCACGGCTGGGCGATGACGTCACCTTTGCGATTTTTTGGTTCGACAGCTGATAGCCATAGTTGCGGATGACCTTGATCGGCTGGCCTGATGCCCCCGCCATCATCATCTTCTTGCGCAGCCGCACGATCCTGACTTCGATGGCGGCCTTGCTGATCCCGACCTCTCCTCCCATCAGGGCCGCGATCCGGCTGATCGACACCCGGTGGTTCGGGGCATCAAGAAAGGCCGTCAGCAGATCGACCTCGGCGGCCGAAAGCGCGACGGGCTCTGCGCCGCCCGACAGGGTCATGGCCGCGCCATCCAGAACAAGCGCCGGTTCTTCGCGGCGGTTGCGCCTGAGACGGCGGGCAAGCGCGCTGACCGATGCGGTCAGTTCCGGCGCCGAGCTGGGTTTTGTCAGGTAGATATCCGCCCCGTTTTCATAGCCGATCCGCCGCTCGTTCGGCTCGCCTCGGGCTGTCAGCATCACGATGCCGACATCCGGGTTGATGGCCCGGACGCGGCGGGCGAAAGAAATGCCGTCTTCCCCCGGCAAGTTCAGGTCAAGGACCAGCACGTCATAAGGGCTGGCATCCCCCCGTGCCCAGAATGCCTCGGCGCTGTTGAACCCTTCGACGTCATGCCCTTCTGCGGCCAAAACGTCGGTCAGCGCCTCGCACAGGGCAGGGTTGTCTTCGATGATGGCGATGGTCAGCATGGCAGCCATATCCTGAATCGGATGCGATCCTGCGACGGCTCGTAGGCAATTCTTCCGCCGATGGAGGTCAGCAGGCTGCGCACGATGTAAAGGCCAAGGCCCGAGCCAATCTTTGCCCTGGCTAGTTCGTTCCGGTAATACTTCTGGAAGGTAAAGGCCGGATCGGGCGCGCCATACTGGCCCTGTTCATTTTCAAACAGCACCGAAACGCCCTCAGGACAGGGGGTAACCTCGACCATGACCCGAGAGTTGGGGGGCGAGTATTTCTGGGCATTGTCGATAAGGTTGCCAAAGATGACCCCCAGAAGCACCGGATCACTTTGCACGAACAGCGGTCCTTCGGCGCGCAGGCAAAGCTGGGTCACGTCGCCGTGGCCGTTGCAAAGCCGCCGCAGCGTGTCTGCCAGATCCAGCCTTTTCAGGTGAACAACCTGATCTTCGCTGTCCAGCCGAAGCGTCTGGTTGCACCGTTCGATCACCCCCGTCAGGCCAAGGATCGCCTCGGAAATCCGGTTTCTTCGGCGATCGTTCAAGGTGGGCTGCGATATCGACATGTTGATCACCGCAAGCGCATTGCGCGCTTCGTGGGTCAACATGTCCAGAAACTGCGCCAGCGTCCGGTTCTTCTCTTGTTGTATGGCGCGCTGACGCTCCATCCGGGCAATCTGGGCTTCGGTTTCCTTGGCCGCGATGAAAAGATTGCGGATGTGCAGATGCAGGATGGTGACCATCAGGATTCCGGTGGCCAGGCCATGGATCATGAAACCGTAAAGCGACAGGATCGAAATCTTGACATGACCCAAAAGCGAAAGGATCCAGATCAGCAGCAGCGCCGAAAGCAGGGCGTAGATCGCCCTGGTCGTCTTGAGCCCCGGAGAGGCATCATGGCGTGCGGTCAGGGCGTTCAGGAACATGCTGAAGGGGGAAATCGTCAGGCAATAGGCGTTCAACTGCAACGCAAATTGGCGATCATAGGTCAGAAACAGGATCAGGGCGATGAAGATGCCCGCAAGCTGCAGATCAAACAACCCGACCGCCCAGGTTGCGGGGCGGAACCGGATCAGCACGGCGCGGTGGAAAGCCGCCGAAAGGAACGAGGCCACGACGACAGAGGCCCGGAATACCAGCGTCAGCGTGGATTGCTCCACCACGGGCTTCAGCACGGCCGCATATCCGAAGGCGATGATGTTGTGGAACAACCAGGCCGATTGCATTGCAACAAACCAGCCAAGCAGATGTTCGCGCGTCAGCCGCAACATGCGCAGGGCCCAGATCAACAGCACCACCATGAAGGTGAAATACGAGATCTGCACCAGATCGGTGACGAGGTTGATCCTGGTCGCCTTGCGCGCCGGGCTTGCCGTGATGGTGGCCGCGACAGAGCCGGTCGAGGTGATGCGCACATAGTAGACGCCGCCCTCTTTCGGCGGGGTGATGCGGAAGCCGCGCAGCGACGAGGGCCAGTCCGGTTCCAGCAGGTGGTAGGATGGCCCCGGCCTTGCCGCCGCGTCGTCACGGGCTGCGGGTGTCGGCGCGTAGAACTCCACCCCGTCCAGCATCGGGGGCCGGACGATCACCACCACCTCGCCGCCGTCAGGGGCAGGATCAATCCGCAGGCGCAGCCAGGCGGCCGACGCCGTGTAGCCAAGGACCATCGTCCGTTCGACAGGCTTGAAGCTTGCCGTGGTGACCGAAGCGATATCCAGCGCCTCGGTATCGTCCATGAAGAGGTCGATTTGGCGCAGCAATTCGCAGCTTGCGGGTTGGGCGGCCAGAGGCAGAATCAGGACAAGGGCGAGGACCAGCTTTGCAAGCCAACGCCGCACGCCCGTCAGACGCGTGCGGCCGCGATATGAGGCTTTGCCGATGTCATGGGTCATGTTCAGCGCCAGATCGGTGACAACATCTGGCCGGGTACACCCAAGAGGACCGTTGTCCAAGCGATCCCGGGTCATTTTCGGACGATCCAACTTAAGAGAGTCTTAACCTACAAAACCCTACATGCTAGCCGTATTGATAGTCAGGTTGGGATTGGCTTCGGGCCTTGATGAAACAAGGGTCGGGAGGAAGGGACAGCAGGGATGACCAGCTCAAACCATCTGCCCCTTTTCGCACAGCTGACCAGATCGCAAGCGGGCGCCTTGATGAATGATCGGGGGGATCGTCAAGGTCCGGCGTCTGGAGCGCCCGCGACAGTCTTGGCGCTGAGACGCGTGAAGGACCACGGCTGATCTCTACTGGGTGGCCCGGACCTTTGCGGGCATCGAAACGAATAAAAAGGACGTGACAAATTGCGGCAAACCCCGGCTCTCAGATCATTGCCTTCGATGCTGTCGCGCAGGCTTCAGGACGCGATGACCGCTCGTGGCTTCTCGGTCTCGCAGTTGGCCAATGCAAGTGACATCCGCAAACCCGCCCTGACCCGCATGCTGTCAGAGGATCTGCCGCGCCTGCCCGATACCTACACCCTGATCAAGGTGGCCCACGCGCTGGATGTAAGCCTTGAATATCTTCTGGGCCTTGGCGTGCAGCAGATGGAGTCTGCCTTGTCCTTCGCTGCGGATTTCTTTCCCGATGCCTATGCGCCCGAGAACCGCCTCTATGAGGAGATGTTCCAGGCCCAGAGCAACGGCTACTTCATCTATGTCTGCGAGACGCTGCCGGAACTCTTGAAAACCCGGCCTGTGCTGGAGCTTGAACTGGGCGACAAGACCGTTGCCGCAACCTATCATGCCCGGATGGAAGCGCTGCGAGCTGCCGCCGCCAACCGCGAGAACAACGGGCTGGTGCTGATGGATCGCCGGGTCATCGACAGCCTCATCAGCGGCAGCGGGCCCTATGCCGGGCTGACGGCGGCCCAGATCCGCGATCAGATCGGCAGTCTGAACAGCTTTTTCGACGCACATTTTCCCACGGTCAACGCCTGCGTCGTCGACTATCGCAAGACCGGGCTGACGCAGATGTTCCTGTCCACCCCCTGCCGGGTCGTGAGCCGCATGGGCGATGGCTATGTGACGACGGGCAATCCTGAACTTTATCAACACCTCAGACGGACAGCGCGCAGCGCCTGCGATACCGGCGTTCCGTTTTCCACCTATGTCGCGGGCAAGACGCATCTTGCGACCGTCTACCGGGCCAGTGGCACGCTGACGGGATAAACCGCGCCACCTCAGCCATGAGGTGCCATCCTTCAGCAGGGTTCTCTTGACGCAACCGCCAGACAACCCACGGGCAACATGGGCCTTGCCTTGCCCGCAAGGCATGCGGCTGCGCCGTGGGTTGAACCTTTCAGACATGGGCACGGCACAGTTGCGCCGTGCCCAAGCTCACCTCAACCCAGATGATAGGTCTCTGGCACGCCGTAGACCGGCGTCTGGAGTCCTTCCATCCGTGCCTTCAGTTGCAAGGACAGGAACTGGCTGTAATGCCGGGACTGGTGGAGGTTGCCGCCATGGAACCAGAGCGCCTCCTGCCTTGTCGGCTTCCACATGTTGCGCTGTTCGCCCACCCATGGCCCCGGATCCTTGGGCGTGTCAGACCCAAGGCCCCAGCATTTGCCAACTTTGTCAGCAACATCCTTGCCAATCAGATCGGCGGCCCAGCCGTTCATTGACCCATAGCCCGTGGCATAGACGATCACATCCGCCTCGAGCTTGGTGCCATCCTCCAGCACCACGCCGTCGGGCACGATTTCCTTTACGTTGCCATGGGCGAGCTTGATCTTGCCATCGATGATGAGCTGGCTTGCGCCCACGTCGATGTAATAGCCCGACCCGCGCCGCAGATACTTCATGAACAGGCCCGATCCATCGGCCCCCCAGTCCAGCCAGAACCCGGCCTTTTCGAGCCCGGCATAGAACTCGGCGTCCACCTCGCGCATCTTGTCATAAAGCGGGATCTGGAATTCATGCAGGATCTTGTAAGGCAGGCTGGCGAAGATCAGGTCAGCCTTTTCCGTGGTCACCCCCGACCGCACGGCCTGTTCGGAATAAAGCGCGCCCAGCCCGATATCCATCAGCGTGTCGGACTTCACGATATGGGTCGAGGAACGCTGCACCATGGTCACGTCCACGTCGTTTTCCCACAGCGCGGCGCAGATATCATGGGCCGAGTTGTTGGAGCCGATCACCACGGCCTTCTTGCCCTTGTAGGCATCCGGTCCGGGATGGCGCGAGGAATGGTGCTGGTCGCCCCTGAAGGTTTCCATCCCCGGATAGTTCGGCACATTGGCCTTGCCGGACATGCCGGTGGCCAGCACCAGCTGCTTGGGTTTCAACACCACCTCCTGACCGTCGCGATCAACCACGACCGTCCATTCCTGGGTGTTCTCGTCATACTTGGCCGATTTGCAGGTGGTCTTTGACCAGTAGTTCAGCTCCATCACCTTGGTGTACATCTCAAGCCAGTCACCAACCTTGTCCTTCGGGGCAAAGACGGGCCAGTTTTCCGGGAACTTGATATAGGGCAGATGGTCGTACCAGACCGGGTCATGCAGGCAGAGCGACTTGTAGCGGTTGCGCCAGCTGTCGCCGGGGCGTTCGTTCTTTTCGATGATGATCGCAGGCACTCCCAACTGGCGCAGACGCGCCCCAAGGGCGATGCCACCCTGACCGCCGCCGATGATCAGCACATAAGGCTGCTTGGTATAGCCCAGCTCGCGCGCCTCGGCCTCGCGTTCCTCCTTCCATGTCAGGCGATGTTTGCCCGCGCCGTGCTTGGCCCCCAGCGGGCGGGTAAAGCCCTTGTGTTCCTCATGGCCTTTCAACTCGACCATGGTGGTCAGCAGCGTCCAGATCTTTCCCCCCTTCAGGCGGATCAGCCCATAGCCGCGGGCAACAGCGGTTTCGAACGTGATCCAGGCGGTGGTCACGCCGCCGTCTTCGGCAGCACTTTCGCCCTCGGCGATCTTCCAGCCATGGGGCTTGGTGGTGGCCAGCTGACTGCCAAGCATCGCGGCGATCTGGTCTTTGCCTTCGCTGGTGTGAATGTTCCAAGTGAAGGTCACCAGATCGCGCCAATAGCAATCATCCTGAAAGCAGGCCGTTGCAGCGGCGATGTCGCCCCGTTCAAGTGCGGCGCCGAACGTATCCAGCAGTGTCTGCACCTCGGCATCGGCGGTGGTGTCGAGCATCTTTTCCTCCCTTGATGTTGCTCCTCATCAGGCAGGGTTGGCGGCGTCGGGCCTTCTGTCATGGGAAAATGCGAGGACTTTGCCTGCACGACACGATTTCCGGCGTCCCATGTTGCATGTGCAACCGCCGCTGCAACAGATCAGTCTGGTGACAGGCCTTCGCGCCGGGCCCGGCGCAGGATGGTGGATCGGTTGACGCCCATCCGGCGCGCGGCCAGCGCCATGTTCCCCCCGCAGGCCGCCAGCACGGATGACAGGGATTCCGCGGGCTTTACCGGCGCAAGGGGTGCGGGGGGCAGGTCTGGAACGTCGATCACCGCGCCCTCGGCCAGGGCAATCGCCACTTCCATCACATTCGCCAGCTCGCGCAGGTTGCCGGGCCAGTCGCGCGACTTCAACTCGGCCCGCGCCGCCGGAGAGATGCGCAGCGATTGCGGTCGCAGATGGCCAAACTGCCGCAAGAGCCGGTCCACAAGCCAGTCGAAATCCTGCCGCAGCCGCAAAGGGGGCAGCGTCAGCGTTACCGGGGCAAGCATGAAGAACAGATCGGCCCGGAAGGCCCCCGAGCGAACCATGGCTGGCAGGTCTGCGGCGGTTGCGGTGATAAGCCTTGGCCTATGGCGCGCCGGCAAGGCATCCAGCCCCGCGATCAGCTGCAAAAGCCGCCCCTGATCGGCGGCGGACAGATCGCCCGGCCCGTCTATGAACAACGTGCCCGCCTCTGCCGCCCCCGTCACCCCCGAGAGGTCGGGCGGCAAGGCGGCACAGGGCAACGTGACGAAAGGCCGCCCGCCCGGTTGGCTGGTGTGGATGGCGCGGGCAAGGCGCTCTTTGCCGGTGCCGGTTTCCCCGGCCAGCAACAGCGCGATGCCCGTCGGCGCCAGCCGCGCGGCATCGGCCTGCAGCCGCCGGATGGCCGGATCGCCGCCGCCGATATTCTGCAGCGGTCCGCTTGTCTCGGGCCGGGCATAAAGCGGGCGCCGCTCGGTCTGGGGTGCGATGGCATGGCCGAACATGCCCTGGCCATCGCGCAACTGGATCAGCCGATCTTCGGTCGGCCGTCCGCGCATCAGATCGGGCAGATTGTCGATCGACAGATCGAAAAAGCTGTCGATCCGCTGGCCGATCGCCGCGCCCCCCATCCTGCCGCCCAATTGCCGCGTCAGCACCCGTTCGGCCCCGTGGGTCATGCCGATGATGCGACCCGCGCCATCCAGCGCCACGGCGGCCTCGGGGTCCACGTCCAGAAATTCGGGGCTGGTCGAAAACCTCAGCACCCAGTCCCCGCGGTTCATCGCCATCAGGTTGGCCATCTCAACCCGCCTTGCACTGGCCTTCACGAGGTTCAGCGCAAGGCTTTGGCTGATCTTTGGCTGGGGCGAGCGCAGGAGCGAAATGTCGAGGACCGCCGACAGATTGCCATCGGTGTCAAAGATCGGGGCGGCGGTGCAAGAAAGGGGCGTATGCGTCAGGTCAAAGTGGTCAGACTGGTGGATCGTGATCGCCTCGCGCGTGATGATGCACGACCCGACACCACAGGTTCCGGCAAGCTCCTCTGACCAGTCCGACCCCAAGGACAAGCCCGCCTGACGCAGTTCATCCTCGAATTTCGGATCGCCAAAGTAATCAACCGTCACCCCCTTTGCATCGGCCAGCAGCAGAACATATTTCTGCCCGGCGATCTGGCGAAACAGCATCTCCAGCCCGCTGCGTGCGATGGAAATCAGGCGCTCGGACTGCTCGCGATGCTCGCGCAGGCGCGCTTCGGTGACGATATGGGCTGGGCTGGGCTTGGCCGGGTCCATGCCGTATTCTTCCACGCAACGCCGCCAGGATTGTTCGACAAGCGCATCGCGCCCCATCCCGCGCCCGGACAGGACCTGATCGATTTCACGCAGATGCGAGAGATTCGACATGTTCCTCACATTCATGACGTCCGAGCCTACGGCCGTCGTGAAGATCAGGCAATGCTCCCTTGGTCGCAGACGCGTTGCGCGGTTTGGCATCAGGGCTTGCGTTCCTTGGCCTGCCCTGACCGCGGCGCGACGTCAGAACGCCTTGTGATAGGGCAGGTTCTCGGCGGGCAGAGCCTTGCGCTGCAAGATCATGTCGGCGGCCTTTTCGGCAATCATGAAGACGCAGGCGTTGATATTGGCGCTGGGAACGGCCGGGATGATCGAGGCATCGACGATGCGCAACCCGTCGATGCCGCGAAAGCGCAGCTGCAGGTCCACCACTGCCCGATCATCGCCATCCGCGCCCATCCGCGCCGTGCCGCAGGGGTGATAGGCCGACGAGGCATCCTCGCGGATGAAAGCGTCCAGATCGGAATCCGATCGGACTGCGGCGCCTGGCAGATCCTCGCGGCGGTGGAATGGCTTGAAGGCCGCCTGCGCCAGCAATTCGCGCCCCATCTTCAGGCCCTGCCGCATTTCAAGCCGGTCGCGCTCGGTCGCCAGATAGTTCGGGTCGATCAGGGGCGCGTCGGCGGGATCTGCCGATGCCAGGCGCAAACTGCCGCGACTTTCCGGGCGCATCGGTCCGGCGCCCAGCCGGTAGCCGTTCTTCGCCGGATCCGGGATCCAGTTCGGGCCAAAGAAGACCGGGAAGAAATGGAACTGGATGTTCGGATGGCTAACCGCCGCGTCGCTGCGCAGGAAGGCGCCGACATGGCACTGGTTGACCGCCGCAACCCCGCCCTTCCAGCCGAACCACTGCAGGCCGGCCCAGAGCATCAGATGCGGTTTGAGATACTTGTTCAGGGAAACCGGCTGATCGGTTTCCACCTGAATATGTGCCTCGATATGGTCATGCAGGTTTTCCCCAAGCATGGGCGCATCGCAAAGCACCGGGATGCCGTGGCTGGCCAGATGCCGGGCCGGCCCGATGCCGGACAGCATCAGGATCTGCGGTGTGCCAAAGACGCCGGCCGCCATGATGACCTCGCGCGCGGCGGCCAACTGCCTGATCTGGCCGCGGTGCGACAGCTCCACCCCGCTGGCGCGGCCCTTTTGCAGCAAGACCCGCAAGACCTTGGCCCCGGTCAGGATATCAAGCGTCGCCTTGCGCGGCTGAAGATGCAGATAGGCGCGCGCAGCGCTCATCCGATAGCCGTTTTCCACCGTCATCTCGAACCGGCTGACGCCCTCTTGCTGATAACCGTTCACATCCGAGGTGAAGGCATGGCCCGCTTGCTGTCCCGCAGCAAGTAAGGCGGCGTTCAGCGGGCTTAGGCTTTCTTGCACCTTGACGGCAACCGGACCCTCCGTGCCGCGCATCTGGCCGGTCGCCCCCTTCTGGCGTTCGAATTTCTTGAAATAGGGCAGACAGTCGGCAAAGGACCAGCCGGTGCAGCCTTCGTCGTTTGCCCAATTGTCGTAATCCAGCGGATTGCCGCGCAGAAAGGTCATCCCGTTGATCGAGGATGACCCGCCGAGCGCCTTGCCCCGCGGCTGATCCAACGCGCGCCCATTCAGATGGCGCTGCGGCGTGGTCTTGAACCAGTAGTTATACTTGCTGGTCGGCTTGAAGGCCGAGCGCAGTCCGGCCGGCATCTGCAGGATCCAGCTGCGATCGTCGCCCCCGTGTTCCAAAAGCGCCACCGAATAGCGCCCGTCCTCGGACAGCCGATGAGCCAGCACGCAACCGGCGGTGCCTGCACCCACGATGATATAGTCATATTCCGACCGCATCCGACCGGCCCTTTTCCCGTTGGTCTTGTGGTGATCGTGCGACGGCTCAGGCCGTGGGCGGTTGAACTTCCCACGGCGCGATCCAGTCGCCTGCCACCCGCAATTCCACGCCGGCATCGTCTTCGATCACCTTGCACACCGTCATTTCGCCCGCGTCGGTGCCATAGCGCGCGGCAGCCTCCTTGAAGCGGTCATGCGTTGCGCGGGTAAGTTCGTTGCGGGTTCCGGTTTCGGTCATCAATTCCTCGATCAGGCCCAGATCTTTCAGGCACAGCGCGATCGGGAAGGAAGGATCGTAATGCCCCGCAAAGATCGACGGCACATCATGTTGCAGCACGAAACTGTCGGCCGCGCCCCCTTTCATCACGTCCCACCAGACCTTGGGATCAAGGCCTGCAAGCTTGGCCGTCACCATCGCCTCGCCAATCGCGGCGGCGTGGATCTTCCAGAGCTGATTGTTCACCAGCTTGGCGACATAGCCGTTGCCATGCGCGCCGACCTTGCGGATTTCACCCATGGCCTCGATCACCGGGCGGGCGCGCTCGATCTCGCCCTCTTCGCCGCCGACGAACATCAGCATGTCACCGCGGATGGCCGAGTCGACCGAACCGGTGACCGGCGCGTCGATTGCCACCCCGCCCCGCGCCCGGAACTCTGCCCCAAGGTCGCGCATCAGCTGCGGCCGGCTGGTGGTCAGGTCGATCCAGATCTTGCCGGTGCAGTCGGTGGACAGGAACCCATCCGTGCCGCGCAGCACGGCCTCGATCTCTTTCGGGCCAAAGACCATCGTCACCACCACATCCACCCGCCCCAGCACCTCGGCCGGGGTGCTGGCCGGGGCCGCGCCCTTGTCGATCAGCGGCAACATCGCGTCCGGGCGGATATCGTAGACCACCATTTCAAAGCCCTTGCGCGCGACATTCAGCGCCGCATTGCGCCCCATCATGCCCAACCCGATGAACCCGACACGCATCTTTTTCCCCCGTTGCCATGGTCTGCGGCAACAAGGATGCGCAGGGTGGGGCGGCAAGGGAAGATTGCAAATTATCCCCTATCTCAATAACCAATGGTTATGAAGAAATATCGCACCTCCCTGCCCCCGCTTGATCTGCTGATCTTTTTCGAAGCGGCCCATCGTCGGGGCAGCTTCACCGCCTGCGCGGAAGAATTGCATGTGTCACAGGCGGCGGTCAGCAAGCGCATTCGCCAGCTGGAGCTTTGGGTGGGAGAGCCGCTTTTCTTGCGGCACGGCACGCGGCTGCAAACCACGGAAGGAGGCGAGCGGCTGTACCACTCGGTCGCGATGGCGCTGGAATTCCTGCGGATGGGGCTGAGCAATCTGCGTGAGAATGCCCGAAGGCCACTTTCGATCGCGGCAAATACGGTGGTGGGCATGTTCTGGCTGGCCCCGCAGCTGCAGGCCTTTGGCCTGTCAGGCGATGCCTGCCCGACCCGGCTGACCACCTCTGACAACACCAGTGCGCTCTTGGCTGATGGCAATGATCTGCTTGTGCTTTACAGCGATGGCGACATTCCGGGCTGGCATTGCACAAGGCTGCTGGATGAAGAGATGACACCGATGGCTTCGCCCGAACTGGCAAGGCAGCTTGGCGCTGATCCGTCCGGGCGCTTTGCGGATCTGGCAAGACCGGACGGGCCACCGATCCTGAACTATCTGCGCGGTTCCCCCGACTGGGTGGATTGGCGGGTCTGGTTTGCGGGCGTCGATGGGGGGCGGATGGCCGATTGGCCGAACAAGATGTGCAGCACCTATTCGCAGACCATCGGCGAGGCGCTGCGCGGCGAGGGCATTGCCCTTGGCAGCGTCGCCCTGTTGCAAGGAGAGCTTGCGGCGGGCCGACTGGTGCCGCTTTCAAGGGACGTGTTGCGGACCAACCGGGGCTATTACTTGTGCCGTGACGCCCAGGCCGCGACGACCGCCGAGGCCTCTTGTCTGGCCGAGTTCCTGATCCGGGCTGCCCGAGGCCAGGCGGCGGGCAGCCCGTGATGTCAGACGCAGTCGCGCGGAATCTCGCGGTTCCAGCTTTTGCACAGGACGCGGGCGTCATTTTCGAAAACATCCACATCGCAGGCCAGGACAAAGCTGTCCGAGGTCGAGGTCACCCGTACCCGTGACTCGACCCGGATATCCCAGCCTTCACGCTGAAAGGCGTTGGTCTGGTGAAACTCGCAGACCGGGCTGCAGGGGTCGTCAAGGGTGATCCTGTGCTGGCGCCAGGCATCATTCACCATGACCAGCCCGACATCGGGGATCAGGTTGGACCCTTCGGCGCCATAGCCGCCGGTTCCGGCCAGCCTGCGGGTGACCTGATTGCGAACCGGGTCGAATTCGGTGCTGCGGGCAAATTCGCGGCCCTTGTGCAGGTTGACCAGTTCAACCCGGCCCGCGGTTTCGCGCGGCTGGAAGGTTACGCAGGGTTCGTCCCTTGCCTGCCGCAGCGGCACCGTCAAGACCGCGGGTCCGGCGACCTGCAGCGCCACGACCTCTGGTGAAGGCCAGACAACCGGCCAATAGCTTGGCGAAAGCGAAACCCGCAGGCGATGTCCGGCCGGAATGCGGCAGCCGATCGCGCTGAGTTGCACCGTGGCGTCCACCCAGACTCCGGGCTCCAGGGGCTCTGGCGCGGCGCTGCCGCCGCGATGGGCAAGGTTCAGAAAGCCGGTCGCCAGTTTGACCACGGCCCCATCCGGCCGGATTTCATTCAGGCGCACCGCCAGCATCGCCAGCGGACGGTCGGCCGCCACCCGCAGCCTCAACACGGCATTGCCAAGGATCTCGATCGGTGCCGTCAGGGGCGGACCGTCAAAGCACAGCGAAAGCGCATCGTCATGGCGCTGGTCGGGCGCTTGCTCGTGCGGCATTGCGATCGCGCCCCAATCCCCTCCGAATTGGCCGACGACAAGGTTGTAAGGCACCGGCGTTGGCGACAGCGGGGCTGGTGCTTCGTGCAGACCGGCGTCGGTCAGGTGCAGGTCATGGCCGCGCACCTCTGGCGAGGGCCAGTCACGTTCGCCGATCCAGCGCCCGTCACGATGTTCATGATGGGTGCGCGGCGGCGTGCTGTCCTGAATGAAGGCACGCAGCTTCGGTTCCGCCATCACGCCATTTTCGACACCTTTCAGGAAATGGTCAAACCAGCGCACCGCCTCTTGCAGAAAACCGATCTGGGGGCCCGGCACGCCATCATGCGGATAGACATGCGCCCAGGGCCCCATGATGCACTTCACCGGGCAGGTAAGCCGTTCGGCCATGCGCAAAAGCGCGGTGCGATAGCCATCAACCCACCCCCCGACCAGCAGCGTGGCGGCGGTGATTGCGCCGTAATCCTCGCAGATAGACCCATGACGCCAATAGTCGTCACGGCGCTGATGGGTCAGCCATTGTTCCAGCGGGCAGGTCAGCCCTTCCAGGCGTTGCTGCCAGATCTCACGCCAAGCCGCGCCGACAAGCACCGGGTCAGGAGGGCGCGGCAGGAAGGTCTGCAGCACCGCGCCCCAGTCCAGCCCGTCAACCATCAGGCAACCGCCCATGAAATGGATGTCGTCGGAATACCGGTCATCGGTGGCGGCGACCGGAATGATCGCGCGCAAGGCCGGCGGGCGGCGCGCGGCGATCTGCAGGCAGTTGAACCCACCCCAGGATTTGCCGATCATGCCGACCGCGCCGTTGCACCAGGGCTGCCGGGCAAGCCAGTCGATGGCCGCCACGGCGTCATCCTGTTCCTGCAGCGCGTATTCATCCGTCAGCACGCCTTCGGAATCGCCCGACCCGGCAAGATCCAGCCGCACCGCGACATAGCCCATCCGGGCAAAATAGCCATGCATCGGCTCGTCGCGATAGCGGGTCACATCGCGTTTGCGATAGGGGATATATTCCAGCACCACCGGCAGCGGCGTGGCAGTGACCGGCTGCCAGACCCGGGCCGACAGCTTGCGCCCGTCTGGCATGGGGATCACAAGATGCTCGATGACAGTGATCTGATCAGTCGCAAAGGTTGTCATGGTCCCTTACCTCGTCTGGGCGAAATCGGGCGTGCAGAGGAAATGGCCCCGGCGCGGGGCTGCGCCGGGAACTGTGGGTTGTCAGGGAAAAGCCTTGGGTCAGATCAGCCTGCGCGGCACCTTTTCCGACCAGTCGCGCGACCAGATGGTCTTGCCGTTTTCCTTTACCGTCATGGCGCAGGTCAGGGTGAAACTGTCGGCCTGAGCTGTCATGACTGTCTGGGTCTCGGTTCTGCTGAGCCAGCCTTCGCGGCCCATCTCGTAGCTTTGCGTCAGCTGATAGCGGGCTGATAGCGGGTCATCGGGGCGGATGCGGAACTCGCGCCGCAGGCTGTGCGCCAGTGTGGTGTCAATGTCGTCAAACCGCAGCACCCCTTCGCCGAAGAGGCCGCCCTCGCCTTCGGTGACGTAGACGAATTCGCCGGTCAGATGGTCGATCTGCGACGAGCGGGCGATGCGGCCCGGGTCCACCTGCGTTGTGGGCGCATCGGTGCCATGCAGCGCCGGCAGCATCGGCACCGAGGCATCCCCCCCCGCCCGGCACGGCAGGCGCAGGGCCGAGGCCGCCGTGTCCAGCGTCAGCGTGGCAAGGCTTGGCCCCGGCCAGATCAGCGGCCAATAGCTGGTGGCGACCGAAACGCGGATGCGATGGCCCGGCGCAAAGCTGTGACCGCAGGCGTTCAGCGTGACCTTCACGCGCTCGAACTGACCCGGCACCATGGGTTCGGGCCGGTCATGGCCCTTGCGATGGGTCAGGTTCAGCACCTGGAAACTGACGCGCAGCACCTCGCCCGAGGGCAAGACATCGCAAAGCCGGACCACCACCTGCGCCACCGGCGCATCGGCCGCCAGCATCAGGTCGATTTCCGGCGCGCCAAGCACCTCGATCGTCTCGGTCAGGGGCGCGGTTTCAAAAACAAGGGCGCCGCCATCGTCAACCCGTTGGTCAATCGGCATTTCGCCGGGGCAGCCGGTGGCCATCCATTCGCCGCAGGCCTGCCCATGCCACAAAGGCGAGCGGATCTGCCGCTGCGCTCCGGCGACGGGGGTGGCGGACAGCTCGCCCTGGCCGCCCAAATGCAGGGTGCGGGCCTGGATGTTCGGGCTGGGCCAACTGGCTTCGGCCACCCAACGGCCGGGCTGCTGCGGGCGCGACCCCGTTGGCACCACGGCGTCATTGACATAGGCGCGCAGCATGGGGTCATCCATCACGCCGGTCTCTTCGCCCAAAAGCCAGTGTTTCCACCAGCGCAGCGCCTCTTGCAGAAAGCCGATTGCCGGGCCGGGTGCGCCGTCCTGCGGATAGATATGCCCCCAGGGCCCGATGATGCCACGCCGCGGAACCTGAAGGTTTTCCAGAAGCCGCGGCACGGTGTTTGTATAGCTGTCAGCCCAGCCGCCGACAGCCAGCACGGGGCATTGGATCGCCGACCAGTCCTCTTGCACCGACCCGTGGCGCCAATAGGCGTCATAGCTTTGGTGCGCGGTCCAGACCGCCGGGAAGAACGGCATCGCATCCAGCCGGGCCAGCCAGTCCTGACGCCAGCTTTCTCCCACGACCACCGGGTCCAGGGGGCGGGCCTGATAGGCCAGCATGATGCTGCCCCACCACAGGTTATCGGTCAGCAGGCACCCCCCCATGTAATGGATGTCATCACGGAAGCGGTCATCGGTGGAATAGACGGTGATGATCGCCTTCAGGGCCGGCGGGCGGCGGGCGGCCACTTGCAGGCTGTTGAAACCGCCCCAGCTTTTTCCCATCATGCCCACCGCGCCGCTGCACCAGGGCTGCGCCGCGATCCAGGCGATGACGTCCAGCGCATCCTCTTGTTCCTGCGCCAGATATTCGTCGGCCATCAGTCCTTCGGATTCGCCGGTGCCGCGCATGTCGACGCGGATCGAGGCGAAACCGTTCTCGGCAAAATAGCCGTGCATCGGTTCGTCGCGGCCACGGGTTCCATCGCGTTTGCGGTAGGGGATATATTCCAGAACCGCCGGCGCCGCCGGTCCGGTCATACCCTGCGGCAGCCACAGACGCGCGCTGAGCCGGCATCCGTCGCGCATGGTGATCCAGACATGCTCGATGACTGCAGGTTTCATCGCGATCCTTCCCAGATGTCCG
>JALQYS010000068.1 GCA_023254015.1 Paracoccaceae bacterium | reverse complement strand
CTTCTGCCGAAATCCCTCCATAAGGGCGAGATTGTCCTCGTTGTCGCTCGTGCAGTCACGGGCGTAGCTGAGCCACATGCGCGCTTCGGCCAGGTAGCCTTTGAGGCGCAGATCTGCGACCTCTTCGACGGTGGTGCCGAGGTCTTCCTTCACATGTTGTTCGCCAACCCAGCGGGTCGGGATGATGCGCCCGGTCGAGAGCGTGAGGGTCGGCCCGAAAATCGTCTCGGCCATGAAGATACCCTCGGCGTGGCGCAGCGCCCGGTGCCGGAAGTCGGCCGTGATCTCCTTGCTCTGGTCGAACCAGGCATGCACGTGAAGGCTGGAAGGAGAAGTCGAAGCTTTCCAGCGTCTTGACCGGCATCAGGCGCGCGGTGCGCAGGGCCACGCCGATACGGCGTCCTTCGCGCAGGTTCAACTCCTCGGCCAGCAGTTCGTCGATGGCCTCGATGGCGCTGATCTCGCCCTTTTCGAGGCGACTTAAGGTCTGGTCCAGCGTTTCCAGGGCGCGGGCCATGTGCAGGCTGACGAGGCTCTGGCGGATGCGTTCGGTGACCGGGATCATGGGCGGCCCTCCGGGGCATTGGCCAGACGGCGCCCAACCGCCTCATAGAAAGCCAAAGATCTTCGGGCAACCGGGGCATCGGCGGAAGGCGCGGCAAGTTGAACGGCGCGCCGTGCGGGTGGCACGGGCTTACGATGGCTGGGATCGACCCTGCGCTGGTTCTTGCCCTCCAGCACCGGGTGGCTTGCGACCAGTTGGCCGTCCTCGAAGATTCGAACCTCGGCGGGATGGTTCTGGACCTCGACAATCCGCCGCCGTGTTGTGTCGGGGACACTGTATTGATTGCCTCCAACAGCGACCATCCCTTCCTGGCTGATCCGCCGTTCCACGGTCAGCACCGCATCGTAGGGATGGGGTGGCAAGGCAATAAGCTGCGGTTGTTCTTCGACAAAATGCTCATCCACGACCCGTTGGGTGGTAGCATGCACCCGGGGGTTGGCGATGGTCATGCGCCACTCCTCGAACTGGGCGTTCAGGTCGTCCATGTCGCGGAAGCTGCGCCCAAGAAAGAAGTCCTGCCGCACATACCGGAACGGCCGTTCAACCTTGCCCGTCGCCCATTGGGCTTGAACCAATGGCGCCTCAATGGGCAACTCTTGGCCCGATAGGGCTGGCAGGCCCGGGGCGCGGACCCGTAATGTGCCAGCAGCGCCACGAGGGACCCATTGTAGGTGACGATGCCCGCGGCATCTTCGCCGATCACAGCCGTCTTCATCCGATCATAAAGGATCTCCGCGCAGGCCCCACCCATCGCAGTGAAGGCCGCAATATGGCAGCGCATCACCGTTTCCAAGGTCTGGTTCGGGCAGAACCTGCCCCAAAGCCAGCGGCTGTGCCCCAGCACCATGCTGAACAGCCAGACCTTGCGGAGCGCGCCAGGCTCAGAGGAGAACCCGACCTGGAACTCGGCAAAGTCGACCTGCGCCTGCTGACCTGGCTCGGTCTCGAAGCGTCGTTCGAACTGTCGCGGGACCGCCGGACGGATCAGGCGCAGGTATTCCGTCAGCGTCGAATAAGCCCCCTCATAGCCCATCGCCCTGATTTCACGATGCAACCTGCGTCCCGAAAGTCCAGGGAACGCTTCCAGCCGTTCCGTCAGATACGACCGGAACCGAAGCGCCAGCCGTTCGCCCGGCTCTCGGGGCCCATAGACCGGTGCCTCCAGGCCACGCTCGAGATATTTCCGCACCGTCTTGCGATCGAGACCCGTCTGCCGCGCGATCGCGCTCACGCCCAGGCCCTGACGATTCAATTCCAAGATCATCACGATCTCCCTCAGTCCTACCACCTGCGCGCCCTTCTCTTGGCATCAACAGGGGGAATTCTGCGCCGCCGATGGTCAGGGGGGCATGCCCCCCTGACCATCGGCATCAGCGCCAAACTGGGGAGATTACGTCCAGCACTCACAGCGGTTGCGGTTTGAGCTGCCATAAACTCGCGGGGCGCGCGCATTTTCAGCCCTGAGTGCGGGTGGTTGGCCAGAACATAAACCCATGTCAAAATCAGTCGAGTTTTGGGAAAGTTTTGTCCATACTCTTGGGCAGCACTCGGGTTGCAACGCGGGACCAGAACCTCGACGTCCAGCGCGACGCCCCAACTGCCGCCAGAACGGAACAGATTGGCAATCCGGCGTGACCTGATCGAGTGGCAGTTGCACCATGGTAGCGGGGCGTCCGTCACCGTGCTGCCGAAAATCGACTTCGCGGCCAACCGGCAATCCATTCTGGTCGAAGCTGCCATCGCCGGGCTTGGCGTCGCGAATCTGCCGACCTTCCTGGTGGATGCTGCTTGCCAGTCGGGCAGCTTGGTGCGGCTATTTCCCGACTGGGAGCCCACGCCCATCGAGATGACAGCCCTTTGGCAGAGGGACCGGATCACCGAGCGGCTCGTCAAAGCCATCGTCGCCGAGTTCGTCGTGGCGTTCGACTGAGCCCGCGTGCCTCCCCGGTTCATCAGACCGGGGAGGCGCCTTTGTTCAAGACTATGCGCTGTAAAATGACGGTCTTCAGGGAGTGGGCCCAAACGCAGGTTGCGCCCGCGACCGATGGCAATCCGGCTCAACGTGCCGGCAGTTCGGTCAAAACGTATTGTGCCGAGCCGCACGTATAAATTGCTGCTCTCATCCGCCTCTCAGCCCGAAGTGCCAGATTTGTCCATGGAGAAAGTTCGGATTCTGCGGGTTGATCATGGCAGAGAAGTCGCGTCATCGGGCACTTGGGCGCGGGGTCAGGTGAACACCCGCCAGCATGCAGCGCACGGATCCGCCTGCCAGTTCGATGGTGGGAATATCCAGCGGCAGTAGCGCTACATGGGCTTCCAGCCGCGCCTTCTGGTCCGGTTCCAACGCCCGCAGCGCGCGGGCCGAAATCGCCAGGACTGGTCCCTGATCGCCGGTCAGTTCGATGGCATTGCCGGCAAACTCCGTGATCTGGCGATGCGACAGGTCCAGGATATCGCGACCGCTATCCGCTAGGCGTTGCTCGATTTCTGCCCGGCGGGCGGGCAGGCGGATCGTGTCCAGCCCGATCAGCGCAAAGCCGGTGCCAATGCACATCAGCACATTTGTGTGATAGACTGGCTTGCCTGCGCCATCCGCGGCATCGAAGACAATGGGTTCGAAGTTGAAATGCGTGCAGAACCGCTCCAGCGCCACTTCATTGGTGCGATGTGATCGCGCAGCGTAGGCCACACGCTCGACATGGTCCAGCACCATTGCCCCGGTACCCTCTAGAAACACATCGTCTTGTTCCAGCCCGGAATAGTCGATCACGTCCTGAACGCGGTAATTGTGCTTCAGCATTTCGATCACATCGGCCCGGCGCTCCAGCCGCCGGTTGGGAGAGTACATCGGATAGATCGCGACATGGCCGCCCGCATGGGTGGAAAACCAGTTGTTGGGGAAACAGGAATCCGGCGTGGTGGTGCCCGCGTCGTCAAACAGATGCACCCGCACCCCGGCGGCCTGCAGGCTTTCAGCGGCCTTGGTTGCCTCGTCATATGCGGCCTGCGCAATTGCGCGGGCGCTGCGCGCTGAATCGGTGCCCTGAAAGGCGTTGTCCACTGCGGTTTGCGGATTGGGGGTGAAGTGGTGCGGGCGGATCATCACCACGCCGCGCGGGGCCTGAACGCTGGACGCGGCGGAACGGGTCGGGGTCATCACAGGGTCTCCATCAGGGGGGCAGGGGCGGCGGCGCGGATCAGCCCGTAGAGGTTGCGCGGATCGGTGGGGGCCGCCACAAGGTCGATATCTTCAACAAAGGGTGTGCCTTGCACCACATCGCGCAGATAGCGCAGGGCCGACAAGTCTTCGGTGGCAAAGCCAACCGAATCGAACAGCGTGATCTGGTCGCGGCTCGTGCGCCCCGGCAATTCACCCGCGATCACGCGCCAGAGTTCGGTCACCGGGAAATCCGGCGCCATCTGCTGGATCTCGCCCTCGATCCGGGTCTGCTCGGGGAATTCGACGAAAACCGCCGCCCGGTGCAGGATATCGGCCTGCAGTTCGGTCTTGCCGGGGCAATCGCCACCGACCGCGTTGATATGCACGCCCGCGCCGACCATGTTGTCGTTCAGCACCGTGGCATTCAGCTTGTCGGCGGTGACCGTGGTGATGATATCGGCGCCGAGCACCGCTTCGGCCGCGGAGGCGCAGGCGGTGATCGTCAGGCCCTGATCCGCCATATTGGCGATGAACTTGGCTGTCGCCGCGGGGGCGATGTCATGGACGCGCAGCCTGTCGATGCCGCAAAGTGCGCGGAAGGCCAGCGCCTGGAATTCCGATTGCGCGCCCAGCCCGATCATCGCCATCACCTGCGCATCCGGCCGCGCCAGATATTTCGCCGCCAGGGCCGAGGTTGCGGCGGTGCGGATCGCGGTGGTGATCGTCATTTCCGACAGGAAGCGCGGATAGCCGGTGGCCACATCCGACAGCAGGCCGAAGGCGGTTACGGTCTGCAGCCCGTCATGGGTGTTCTTCGGGTGGCCGTTCACATATTTGAACCCGTAAAGCGTGCCGTCCGAGGTGGGCATCAGCTCGATCACCCCTTCCGCCGAATGGCTGGCGACGCGCGGGCATTTGTCGAACAGCGGCCAGCGGCGGAAATCTTCCTCGATATAGGCCGCCATGCCCCGGATCGTGGGTTCAAGGCCCTGATGCGCCAGCAGGCGCAGCATGTTCCCGACCCCGAGATAGGGCACCGTCTGGCAGATTTTCGCTTGGGCTTGCATGGATCTTCTCCGGTTGCGGAAGCTCCGGCAAAGGATAGCTTCCGACGATAGTTGGCATAAATTGTGGTTATTACTGAAAGCCGCGCCGAAACTGTACAATTTGCCCGGCTTCGGCTAACAGTTTGTCATGCACATCTTTGATGACCTTGACCGCCGACTGATCGCCATGCTGCGCGAAGACGGGCGGGTGCCGATCTCCAATCTGGCGACCATTCTTGGCGTGTCGCGGGCCACCGCGCAGGCGCGGCTGGACCGGCTGCTGGATACCGGCGCGGTGCTGGGCTTCACCATCCGCGCGCGCGAGGATCACAGCGACAACAGCATCCGCGCCATGATGCTGATCGAGGTGAATGGCCGGTCGACCACCGCAGTCATTCGCCAGTTGCGCGGCATGCCGGAACTGCATTCGCTGCACACGACCAATGGCAAATGGGATCTCGTCGCCCAGCTCCGGGCCGAAAACCTGCATGATTTCGACCGGGTGCTGCGCGAGGTGCGCACCATCGAGGGCATCACCAACAGCGAGACCAGCATTCTGCTCAGCTCGGTCTGACATCAGCTGCCCCCGTGCAGGCAGAGCCGGTCGTTCAACCGGCCCCAGCTGCAGAACAGATCGGCCAGGACGCGGCCCGAGATGCGCTCCACCTCGGCGGCGGCGATCGCCTCTGCGCCCTGCGCGCCAAAGGCCACCGCCACATCGCCGCCCTGCACTGCAGGAATATCGGTGACATCGGCCATGATGGCATTCATCGACACCTTGCCCATCACCGGGGCGCGGCACCCGCGGATCAGCACCTGCCCGAGATTGGAAAAGCTCCGCCGATAGCCATTGGCATAGCCTAGCGGGATATTGGCCAGCCGGGTATCGCGGGCCAGCCGGGTGGTGCGGGCCAGCCGGGTGGTGCGGTCATAACCCACTGTGCTGCCAGCCGGAAACTCTGCCACCATTGCCACTCTGCCGTAGAGCGACAGCACCGGCGCGAAATCCGGCGGGGTGCCGATGCAGCCATAAAGCGCGGCGCCGCAGCGCAGATTTTTGCTGACATGGTCAGCGGAACTGCCCTGGACAAGACCGGTGCCCGGTGAGCTTCCCGTCAGTGCTTGCGTCTTCCAGTCGACTGCCCCTTTTCTTTAAGGCATTTGTCCCTGTCAAAACCGGATGGGCGGGCAGCCAATATCAGAGGCGCGTCCGAGCTAGCAGCCTCTTCCCTCAACGAGATCAAAGCCGACTGCCGTCATCCACTTGCCAAACTGCCATCTCCATGCCGATCATGGCCTCGAAGTCTGCGCGGGCCGCAGAAAGGTTCTTCTGCCGCCGCCGATCAACAATCAAAGGCCATGGCTTCCCCCGCTGCCCAATGGGTCGAACCTGCAGATAGGTCAGATGTTCGGCATGATGGACCAGCGCCTCGGAAATATCCGTGCGCTGCAGCCATTTTTTCGCGGCTTCGAGGCTGGGAAATATTTCCGGAGCGATCTGCACCAGCGCCTTGGGCGCGACGGGCAGGAAGCCACCGCTGGCCTCCAGCACGGCTTCAGCCCGGTTTCCACCATTACGAATCTCCGGCCAAGACATGCACCGGTCAGCAGGTACACCGAGCTCCTCGGTCGCGGGATCATCATCAAGCCTGCGCAAGTCCAGTGCGTTGAGAAGAAGAACCCTTCGGGGAAATCGGACGGCCCGGACCCGATCGAGGGCCTGAATGACTTCAGCCTCGCGCACCTGCCACAGGATCCTGTTGATCCGAGAATCCAGATGCACCTGGGTCGTCACTGAATGCGCCCTGCCCATCTTGTCCTGCAAGGCTCTGCGGCGGACATCATAGCTCCCGTCGCCCAGATCGAACGGTCGAGCATCGAGTCGTCTAATCGCAGCCAGAATTGCAAGCATTTTCTTTGCACCACCGGGCGTCAGACGGCGGGAGGTCGCTCTTCAGGTCATGCGCGAGACCAATGCGCCTGAGGATCCGAGTGCGCGTCGTCGAAACGTTTGCCGGGTCAGGGTCGTCTTCGCGGTCGACACGTCGGTCGCCGCATGATGGGTCTTCGCGGAGGAGCCTTCCAATGTGCGAAACGCACTCGGCTGTTTTAGCTGGTGCAACTCGATCAGCGGAATGGCTCGACCTACGTCCCGGCAGGGACGCCTTGGCGCGCTCGCGGCTTGAGCGCTATTGGAGAAGTATTAGGCTGCGGCCTTTGCAACCCGCACGAACGAGGCGTCGGCCCGGAGCATTGCATGCATTATGACTGCGAGTTTTCGGGCCACCGCGACGGCAGCGCGCTTGAAGCCGATGCGCTCCTTGAGTTTCAGCCCCCATGTCCGCAGGTCGCTGTCGGCACGGCTACGGGTCAGAATGACCATTGCCGCCTCGTAGAGAAGGCTTCTCACATGGCGGTCGCCGCGCCGGGATATGTGACCATCATAGTCGACTTCCCCGGACTGGTATCGCCGGGTGGTCAGGCCCAGCCAGGCCCCGACAGAGCGGGACCTGCGGAAGTTGTCGGGGTTTTCGATGGCCGTCACGAATGCGGTTGCCGTGATCACTCCGACGCCAGGGATCGACATAAGAAGCTGGCATGCCTTAACCTGGCGCGCCTGCGTGACGAGCTGCCGGCCAAGCTCGACTGACTGCAGGCGCGTTGTGCGCCAAGCCTCCAAAAGCGGCAGCATGATCTCGGAAAGGCCGGGATGATCGGCGAGCAGCAGGCGGACATTTCTTTCGAAGTTACTGCCCTTACCGGCGTGAACAACCAAACCGAAAGTCTTCATCAAACCCCGGATCTGGTTGGAGAGTGCAGTCGTGATCCGGATCAGCTGGCGCCGAGCCGTCACCAGCGTGCGGGTCAACATGCTGTCGAAGCCTTTCACTCGCACCTCACGGAAAAAACCGACTTCTGCAAGATGGGCCAAACCATCGGCGTCATTCGCATCAGTCTTGTTAGGCGCCATGTCGAGCGCGGCCTTGGCGTGACGGGCATCGATACAGATCGCAGGCATGCCTTCCGAGCAAAGCGCATGGTAGAACCACACCGACAAGGGGCCGGTCTCGAACACAATTCGTTTGGCGAACGGCGCGCGCTTGCGTATCAGCTGGGCAATGACCGTCGGATCCGAAGCGCATTTCCCGCGCCAGATGCGCTGCCCGTCACGTCGGATCGAAACCGCCGTCTCTTTCATCGATACGTCGAGACCGATATAATCTTCCATGGCTGTTCTCCCTCAGATGCTTGGGCCCGGCGTCCAGTCGTGAGCCCGTATTTCCATCTTACCGGGGAACAGCCACCCTCCAAGCCTGACCACCGTCAGGGCGACTCGCTCCCGCGATTACCCCATGTGCGAAATAAGCCCGGGCGATCGCCTCGACGGCAGAAGCGGGCGGTTGTTTGCGTCCGATCAGGATGATCGTTTGCCGGTTGGTGAAGGCGTTGATACCGCGAACGGCGCCGAAGTGGGTCCATGCCAGAGGCATCCCCAGAAGGTCGTCGCAGCAGCCCCGCCGCCGCGCCTCCTCCTCGACGGCAAGCGTGGACACCACCAGCACGCCTGCGGGCGCGGCTGCGACCTCTCGCCTCAAGACTGTGTCCAGCCCCTGCCAAAGCTGCTCCCGTTCCGCAGCTATCTTTGCCGAAACCTGATACCCTGGGATCGGAACGAGAGATCCGGTGCCGAACCCTCGCCCAATGCACTGCACGACCTCGCCCTGCCGCCGCAGATCGATCTTTGACACCACCATCCGCCGCCGCAATGCCCGACCCACCAGAACCGGATCGGCCGTCCCGTCGAGCACGATCATCGGCACGTCAGCCTTGATCGCGGGCCGCGCAAGACGGTGCGCCGTGATGGATCGAAGTTCGCCAGTCGCGTCCCTGCGAAAGCTGAGCCCGTTGAAGTCGGACCGGTCGATCACCCCGGAAACGAACAGCCGGACTTCGTCCAGGATGGCCGAAAGGACCACCAGCAGGGATTGCAGGTCCGGCAAGGCCGTGACCGCGAGATGCTCTCGCAAGGCCTGTTCCGGAAGGCCCGGCTTGAGCCCGCCGCGCAGCTTGCGCTCCAGACCACGCAGCATTTTCAGTGCAGCTTCAATTTCTTCGACCATGATGCTCGTTGCGATTTCCTGCAAGGGAGCCGGGCAAGCCAAGCCATCGCGCAGCCTCTCGAGCAGGTCCATTACCGAGCTTGGCGTTGCGTCGTCCGTCTCGTCAGATACCGCGCAGTCACACTCCTGCAGTGACTTTCGCGGTTTGGGCTCATCGCCATCGTCCGGTAGCAGGGTTGCCCAGTCCGCTGCCATCCCCAGCGCCTCGACCTGGATTGTAATAGCTTGTGGCAAGCTCGCGGACGGATCCTCATCAATGATGACAAGATGCGGCGCAGGGAAGGCGGGCAGCTGCGTGAGGCTGGCATGCGTCAGGATGAACACACCGCCTCCGACGTGATCTTTCAGCGTCTTCATCTGGGCGACATAGGCGCACCCCGCGGCATGCGGGCAGATGGCAACCGCTCCGGGCTCCGAGCTGCCACAGAGGATGGATTTGACGGGATACCCTTTCCCAGCCAGCTCTGCAGCGGCCGCGTGACGTCGGCACATCCGCTCGCTCGCGCCCTCCTGCACAGGCGCCCCCCTGCCCCGAAACACATGGACGGGGCGGGACGATGCCGCCATATCCCGCGCAAATTCATCGGCCTTTTTCAAAGTGGGTTGGAAGACCGCCACGACCGCCTCAGTGGGGAGAGCGTCGATCAGACCCACGACAGACCGGGTCTTTCCGGTACCTGGCGTGGCGAGGGCGAGGTGCGCTGTGGCAGAATCCGCAGATCCGGTTACAGCGGGAAGGAGATCAAGGGTGATGCCGGGGACATCTTTCAGCAGCCCCTGAACGATCCCGGCCATGGCTGGAAAAGATCCAGAATACCCGCCCATGGCGAAAAACGCCGCCAGTGCCTCGAAGCAGGCGGATCTGCTGGGGGGCTCAGGCTTGGTCTCCCTGCCCTCTTCAGTCGCGTTAAGCTCCTGGGCGCGTGCGGCAATCAGTGCAGAAACTTGCGGAACCACCTCGTCCTGGATCGCCTGCATGACCTCGCGCAAGCGTGCTTCGCCCTCGGCAAGATCCACCACCTGCTGATCCGGCCGCGCGGAGGCCGCACCTCCGTCGGCCTCCGCCCACTCGAGAAATTGCTGGTCGGACAGTTGCTTGATCGTGCCTGGGCCGGTCTTCGACAGCAGGGCGTAGTTGCCGGACCGTCGCCCTTCCAACCGGACGACGACCGGGCGTTCATCCAAAAGAGCGAGCGCAACACCAGAGGCAGCGTCAAGAATCCGCCCGCCGCGCAGGAGCAGCAGGGCTTCTATGTGTGCTGCCTCGGTGTAGTCCTCGTGACAGTCGAAGGAGAAATGGCGTGACACGCTGCTGGCGTACCCAGGGTAAGAGGGATCGGATGATCTGCCTATTCTACCCCACGAGGACACACCCGCGAAGCCGGGTTGGACCCGTTGTCCACAGGCTTGTACTTACCCGCAGAAATACGGTCTTGCGGCGTTTAACCAAAAATCTCCGGCCCGGACGAATGGTCCAGATCGCTCATGGTATCTGGATCTCCGGCATCAGGGGCATCCGGCACGATATGCGCGCCCAGGATCGCCATCGCGTCAGCGGGTCCGCTGAGACAACAGTATTCCCCCGGCGACATGAGGATATGGATCTCCCTACCCTGCACATATTCTGAAGAACTCAGGGCGGCCTGCGCGCCATCTGCCTGCAAGATCCTGAGACTGATGGAACGGCCGGGGGCAGCCCGCGCGCAGACTTGGCGCAGGTTCCTCAGGAATTCGGCCCGGCTGCCCGGGGGAGCGGAGCGCCGAGCCAATCGATCAAAAGCTTCATGTTCTGGTCGATGGCGGTGATGCCCAATGCTTGCTGCCGCATCCGCACCTCCATCTTCTGCACTGCTTCCGCCAAGGTGGACACCGACGTCTCCTGGTCCAGCATTTGAGACATGGCTTCGGCCGTGGTCTGCAAGCTCGTCGCGATCGTACCAAGGGAATGCATCATTGCTTCCATGCGCTCCGTGATCGTGCTGTCCATCCCTTCCTGCGCCTCCAGCAACTGGTGCAGCGGCAGGATCAGGCTCATCAGTCTCTCCACCATAGTCGTCAGGGTATCGAACTGGGCCTGCGACAGGTTTGGCGCGATGTTCGCGGCGGGCAAGGCTTGCATTCAGGATCTCCAGAGTTCGGACAAGTCGCGGCAAGGTGGACAGGCTATCAGGGATGGCGCGCGCGAACCGCAGCAGGCTCAGCCGGGCACCCAGACGCGGCAAGACCGCCAGAAACCGCGCCGTCAACGCGGCGAGAATTCGGCCCGGGCCGGCGGGCCCAGCAAGCGTCCGAGCGTATCGGTCAAGCTGTGGATCGCCTCGTCGCGCGCCCGAACCTCCGCTTCCAGAGCCGCGATTTTGAGGTCCTGCTCCGATACCCGCGCCAAAAGCGACTGCGAGAGGGTCTGAATCTGTTGCAGGAGCTGACGCTCCATCGCGGTCAAAGTCGGTGGCGGCTGCAGCATGGGCGGGTTCCAAGGATATGGGGGACAGACGGTTGGCGGGAATCCATCGGGGGGGCCAAGCCAATGGCCCGGCGGACCAGTCGCGCGCGTGGAAACCCGGCTCCGGCCAAGCCCCCAGACCATAGCGGCTCGCATTGAATAGCGCGCGTTTGCGCCAGGCTGTTTCAAGCCGCGTGTTCGCGGAGGTCAACTCTGCCGCACGTGCGGCGACCGCCTCGGGAGGAACGACCCCAGCGCCGGCGAAATCTTCGGCAAACATCCGCCCCGTCAGGCGGATCCGCTGCGCGGCCGGGGCATCCGGAGCGCCAATCGTCATGTGAGCTGGCCCGACGCCATGCAGGACCAATCCGTGGCGCCGGCAAAGGTCACGCAGATGATCCAAGACTGTGGTGCGATTGTAGAGATGGCCCGCAGAAGCGGCGGCGGAAAGCTCGGTGACAAGCTGCGCCCGCAGGTCGGGCGCCCAGATGTCTCCGGCGCGTTCGGCCGTCTTTTGCTGTTTGAAATGCCAGTCGGGGACATGCACAAGACGGCGCCGCACCGGATCGCGGGGATCCGCCCAGCCGAAGCGATGGTTCAGCAGGTCCTCGAACGCATCCCACATGGCGCGGCTTGCCAGACCCGGCGGGTCGATATTGAAGCTGCGCAGGGCTCCGTCGGATCGCGTGATCCAGCGGGGAACCAATAGATTGACCTCAAGCCGGCCAAGATGCGTGTGCGTCGTGGCAAAGACCGGGGGTCGACACCGGGGCGGGACGCCGGCAAAGGCGATCTCGCACCAAAGCCCCACAGCCAGATCGATCGCACCGCGTGCCGAAGGATCGCCTTGGTTGAACGCGGCGACATCGACATCTTCAGTCGCGAAGGTCAGCACGGCCGACCGGTATTTCAACTGGCCGGGTGCCATGCGAATGGCGGCGCGCGCCAGGGCCGGATCGCCCATCAGGATTTCTGGAACCGGATCGCGGCGTACCATGATGACACCCCCAAACGTCGACTTGGGCACGGCATGGGCGGATGGGTATTCCACGGCGTCTTGGGCAGACGGCCCCTCAGGATCTTTCGCATATTTCGAAAAGCTCATCAGCATGGCGGCGCGCCATGATCGCAAGCATCATCAAGGACGAGCGACCATGGCATGGCCACATGCCGAAACGCCCGCTCGATCGCTACAAGATGCGCCTGCAGCAGGAGCGCATCCATGGCCGCCTCTTGGTGTTGGATCTGGCGGGCAAGAGATGCCAATTGCCGCTCGGCCATCACCAGAGCCTGCATGATCCGAACGGTTTCGGAGGATGTGTTGCGGGGCGCGCCGCGATGTGCCGCAAGCAAATACTGGCTAACCGACTGCCCTGCCCTCTCCGCCGCAGCGGTCACTTCCGCGCGCTCGGCCTTGGTCACATAGAGGGCGTCCCAGCGGGTCCGCATGTCATCAGCAGCTTTCCGGGGCCGCGCCATAGCCAATAGGTCCAGTTCAGGGGGGAGTTTTACCCCGGTGGTGCGAGGTGTCTTGCTCCAGGGTGGCCGATCCGAACCGCACAAGCACGTCTTTCCCCCACATCAGCATGCATCAAAATTGCATTAACCCTGCACATCGACCGCACAGTTTTGCATCGGTGAGACCCTGGTGGCGCAGCGCGGGTCAACATCTCCGCATGATCGCTGCATCATGCCAAACCCTTCGGGGTTGCGCCCCAATGCGCCCAGCGTAAGGGCGACTCGCGAAAACGCGAAACTATTTATTATCAATGCGTTGCACGATTTTATATTTGGAGGAGACCCTTTTTCCGGCATCATGTTGCGCAAGTGAACACCCAGAAATGCCGACGAGAATACCACGAATGGAACGCGGACGACCCCTGAGCGAACGGCTGAAAATGCGGGCGGAAGACCTGGAGCCCGACAAGGCTACCGCCACCATTTTCAAGATCATCGAAGCACGGTGTGTGATTGCCGAACAGCGATTGCGGGGGCTGTCCTGGGCCGCGCTGACCCGCCTCCTGGAAGAGGAAGGCGTCAATCTGTCGGAAGGAACATTGCGCAACTACGCGCGTATGATCGGCATTGCCGAAGCCGCCTTGCGGGCCAAGGGCAATCCCGATCCGACGGACAAGGAAATCCACGCCGCTCTCTATGCACCTGGGAACGCGGGGCGCGCAGCGCCGTCCCGGATGCGGCCCCTGCCCCAAAAACCGCTGCCGTCTGCCCCTGCCCACTTCGGTGCACAGCAAAGTACGCCGACCCGCCCGGATCTGTCGCCGCCCCCGGCGCGATCCTCCGTCAACCGCAATCCAGATCGAGACCTGTAAAGGACAAAACCGAGATGAAATCCTTCAAGAGCTATCTGATGCTCACAACGAGCCTCAAGGGCGGGGGCGGCAAGAGTACCTTTGCCTGCGCCCTCCTCGATAACATGCGCGACCACGGCATCCCGACCGCTGCCTATGATGCTGATGGCGCCATCGGGTCGCTGAGCGACATGCATGCCCGGCGAGATGAACACGGCCGCAAGTTGGACAAGCAGGACGCCCTGGAGGGCGTGGCCGGTTACAACATCCGCGATGAAAGCAGGGCGGAGCTCATCAATTCGCTGGACTTTGGCCATCAGCACATCTTGCACGACGTGGCGGGCGGCGCCCTGGTCGAGCTTCAACGGCTCTTCGCCGACCGGGACAGCCTGCGGAATTTCGCCCGGGCCTTGCGGGACTGTGAGACCTGCGTTGTCTTTTTTCACCTCGTGACGCCGGACATCAGCACCATCGAATCCGTCGCACGTCATATGAAGTTGACGGACGATCTTGGCGATCTGGCGGCCTATTTCCGCCATATTGCGGTCCTGAACATGCAAGGCAATCGCAGCGATCAGGATTTCCCCGTATGGTACGGATACACCAACCGACAAGGCGAGATGCGGGGCGGCAAGACCCGCCAGCGCCTCCTCGAAAACGGTGGGGCCGAGATGCATTTGCCCGCCTTGAACGAGCGCACGATGGTCTTGCTCAAAGATCTGGGGCTCCCCTTCGCGCAAGCCTGCCGCGATCGCGGCCTCTCGCTGATCGATCAGCAGCGCATCAGCATTTTCCGCCAGGATTTCGACGAAGCGATGACCGCCGACGTGCGCCAGTTGATCGGGCTTTGAGACCATGGCGCCTGCAGTGAAAAAGACGCGGCTCGCACATGTTCTCGAGGGGTATGCTCCCCTCGAGAAAGAGCTCGAGGCCAGGATTTGGGATCGGGTCTTTCGGGCAGGCTGGTTGCCCGATGATCCAATGAGCCTCCAGATTGCCCATGATACGATCCAGGAAAGCCGGATGGCCAGCTTTGGCGCCAAGATGGCGGCTTTGCCCGGACAGCTTGACCGGGCTGTTCAGTCCGCTTTGGACAAGGTCGAAGCCGCGCGCACCCACGCCGCCAAGGAAGATCGCCATGCCATTGCCGAGCAGGTGGCCCAAGAAATGACAGCG
>JALQYS010000616.1 GCA_023254015.1 Paracoccaceae bacterium | reverse complement strand
ATCAGTGGTGGAAGAGATCATTCGGCTCGTCCCATCCCAGAAGGTCCAATTCGGCCCGCGTCGGCAGGAAATCAAAGCAGCGCTGCGCCAGATCCATCCGGCCCTCGCGGATCAGAATCGCCTCAAGCGCGTCCTTCAGCTTGTGCAGATACAGAACGTCCGAGGCTGCATAGTCCTTTTGCGCCTCGGTCAGCGTGGCCGAACCCCAGTCGCTGGTCTGCTGCGCCTTGGACACATCCACACCGACATATTCGGCCAACAGGTATTTCAGCCCATGCCGGTCGGTGTAGGTGCGGATGAGGCGCGAGGCGATCTTGGTGCACCACACGGGCGCGGTGCGCACGCCAAAGGCCTTTTGCAGCGCGGCCACGTCGAACCGGCCAAAGTGGAACAGCTTCAGCACCTTGGGATCGGTCAAGAGCCGTTCCAGATTCGGCGCCCGGGTCTGACCACGGCCGATCTGCACCAGATGGGCATCCCCCTTGCCATCCGAAAGCTGCACAACGCACAGCCGGTCACGGCGGGGGTCAAGGCCCATCGTCTCGGTATCGATGGCCACGACAGGGCCAAGGTTCAGCCCGTCGGGCAGATCGTTCTGGTGCAGGTGATTGGCCATGGGAAAGCTTCTTTGCGGTTGGACACCGCCCAGATAGGCGCTTTGCCGTCAAGGCTCAACCATTCGCGTGGAGAGGGGGCAGAAAACACAAAGGCCGCACAGCTTTTGCTGCGCGGCCTTTGTGTATTGGTGCCCAGAAGAGGACTCGAACCTCCACGCCTTGCGGCACTGGTACCTGAAACCAGCGCGTCTACCAATTCCGCCAACTGGGCACGGTTTCAGTGAAGCGGGGTTTAGCCGCGCCGCTGGGGGGTGTCAATGGGCATTTCAGCGGGTTTTCAGACCTTTTCGCGTTTTTTCGTCGCGCCGGGAATCCGGCCTTTGGTCTTGCCCGTGGCGGGCGTCAAAGCTATTCAGGGCCAAACCGGGGGCGCGCCTCCGGGTGCCAGCTAAGGGGTTTGGCCATGAGCAAGCTTGTCACCATCTACGGCGGTTCGGGGTTCGTCGGGCGCTATATTGCCCGCCGCATGGCGCAGGCGGGCTGGCGGGTGCGGGTGGCCGTCCGCCGCCCGAACGAGGCGCTGCATGTCAAACCCTATGGCGTTGTCGGTCAGGTCGAGCCGGTCCTGTGCAACATCCGCAACGATGCCTCGGTCGCCGCGGCCATGGCGGGGGCAGATGCGGTGGTGAACTGCGTCGGCACCTTTGACCGGGGCGGCAAGAACAACTTTACCGCCGTCCAGGCCGAAGCCCCTGGCCGCATCGCCCGGATCGCGGCGCAATCGGGCGTGCAGACGCTGGTGCATATTTCAGCCATCGGCGCCAACCCCGACGGCGGCTGCCTTTACGCCCAGTCCAAGGGCGAGGGCGAAAAGGCCGTTCTGGCCGCTTTCCCGACGGCCACGATCCTGCGGCCTTCGGTGATTTTCGGCACCGAGGACGGGTTCTTCAACCGCTTTGCAGCCATGTCGCGCCTCGGGCCGATCCTGACGGTCGTTGGCGGCAACACCCGGTTCCAGCCGGTACACGTCGATGACGTGGCACAGGCGGCCGTGAAGGGTGTGCTGGGCGAGGCTCAGGGGATTTATGAACTGGGCGGGCCAGAGGTTGCGACCTTCCGCGATCTGATGAGCAAGATGCTGGGCATCATCCGCCGGCGCCGTCTGGTGCTGAACATGCCATTCTTTGCCGCCAAGATCATGGCGACGGCGCTGGATTTCGGTTCGGCCGTCACGCTGGGCCTGATTCCGAACAAGATCCTGACGCGCGATCAGGTGGACAGCCTGAAATCCGACAATGTCGTGTCGCCCGGCGCCCGGGGCTTTGCCGATCTGGGCATCCAGCCGGCCGACATGGATTCGGTTCTGCCGGAATATCTGTGGTGCTACCGTCCCTCGGGGCAATACGCCGCCATCAAGGAATCGGCCAAGAACCTGCGGAAGGCCTGATTGGGCGACCTGCTGATCGCCGCGCTGCTGGGCCTGCTGGAAGGCCTGACAGAGTTTCTGCCGGTTTCCTCGACGGGCCATCTGCTGCTGGCTGCGCAGTTTCTGGGCTTTGAAAGCGCCGGAAAGACATTCGAGGTGGTGATTCAGCTGGGCGCGGTTCTGGCGCTGCTGACGGTCTATTTCGCAAAGCTGTGGCAGGTGTTTTCGACCGTGCACCGCGATCCAGCCTCGGCGCGGTTCGTCACCTCGGTCACGCTGGCCTTTTTGCCCGCCGTGGTGATCGGTGTTCTGGCGCATGATTTCATCAAGACGGTGCTGTTCGAAACGCCCCGCCTGATTGCCGTCATGTTGATCCTTGGCGGTTTCGTTCTGCTGGTGATTGACCGCATCGCGCCCGAACCGCAGCATCATGACGCAACCACCCTGCCCTTCCGCAAGGCGCTGGCCATCGGCTTTGCGCAGTGCCTCGCGATGGTGCCGGGGGTTTCACGCTCGGGGGCGACCATTGTCGGCGCGCTTTTTCTGGGCGTGGAAAAGCGGGCGGCGGCCGAGTTTTCGTTTTTTCTGTCCATGCCCACCATGGCGGCGGCGGTCGGCTATGACTTGTTGAAGAACCGTGATGTGCTGGATTTCTCGGCCTGGTCGCAGATCGGTGTCGGCTTCGGCATGGCCTTTGTGACCGGTGTCATCGTGGTGAAATGGCTGCTGAACTACATTGGCCGGCATGGCTATGCGCTGTTCGGCTGGTGGCGAATCATCGTGGGCGGTGTCGCATTGATCGCACTTTCCTTGGGGTCCTGACGAGATAGGTAATAAATACTGACCCAAAAATTTTCGTTTGCGCCAAATTCAACCGGAATCTCCAGAATAAACCGCACAATAGGTCAGCCATGCTGACTTTTATTTCCGTGTCCCGCAAAGTATCCCTGCGGCTGTCATTCACTCCTTGAAGGGGCGCGCAGCCATGGCCACGCAGAAGATGTTGAAGTTCGTCACGGTCGGCAAGGAAATGCCCACCAAGCGCGAGGCCAATCTGCGCGCCACCGACTTCCACGAGATCTACAGCGAATTCGCCGCCGAGAAGGCCGCCGAACAGGCCAGCCGTTGTAGCCAATGCGGTGTGCCCTACTGCCAGTCGCATTGCCCGCTGCACAACAATATCCCCGACTGGCTGCGCCTGACCGCCGAGGGCCGCCTGCAAGAGGCCTATGAGATCAGCCAGGCCACCAACACCTTCCCCGAGATCTGCGGCCGTATCTGCCCGCAGGACCGGCTGTGCGAGGGCAATTGCGTGATCGAACAGTCGGGCCATGGCACCGTGACCATCGGCGCGGTTGAGAAATACATCACCGATACGGCCTGGGAAAACGGCTGGGTCCAGCCGATCGTCCCCCGTGCGGAACGCAGCGAGTCGGTGGGCATCATCGGCGCGGGCCCCGGCGGCCTGGCGGCGGCCGATGCGCTGCGTCGCAAGGGCGTGCAGGTCACGGTTTATGACCGCTATGATCGCGCGGGCGGGCTTCTGACCTATGGCATCCCGGGCTTCAAGCTGGAAAAGCCGGTTGTAATGCAACGCATTGAACAGCTTGAAAAATCCGGTGTGCAGTTCGTGATGAACTGCAACGTCGGCGTCGATATTTCCTTTGACGCGATCCGCGGCCAGCATGATGCGGTGCTGATCGCGACGGGCGTCTACAAGGCGCGCGACATTGATGCGCCGGGCGTCGGGCTGTCGGGCATCGTCAAGGCGCTGGACTATCTGACAGCCTCGAACCGCAAGAGTTTTGGCGATGAGGTGGCCGCATTTGACAACGGCACGCTGGATGCCAAGGGCAAGCGGGTGGTGGTCATCGGTGGCGGCGACACGGCCATGGACTGTGTGCGCACGGCGATCCGTCAGGGCGCGGTGTCGGTGAAATGCCTTTACCGCCGTGACAAGGCGAACATGCCGGGTTCGATGCGCGAAGTGCAGAATGCCGAGGAAGAGGGCGTTGAATTCGTGTGGCTTTCGGCCCCCAAGGGCTTTACCGGCCAAGGCGCGGTTGACGGTGTTCTGGTGCAGAAGATGCACCTTGGTGCCGACTGGTTGGTCGGTGCCCACGGCGCTGTCGACTTCACCATCACCAATGGCGTGTTCCAAGGAGCCTTTACTGGGAATCTGGTAATACTGAACCTCTTGGCCAAAGCTTCGTTTT
>JALQYS010000572.1 GCA_023254015.1 Paracoccaceae bacterium | reverse complement strand
TCGATGCCAGCAGGTAGGTCAAGCGCCTGCCAGGCTTTGAGGCGTTCGATGTGTTCAAGCATGTGGCGCGAGTTCGGCTTGGCGGGCGATTGGCGCAGCCACGCTAGCCACGTCATTTTGCTACCATCCTTGCGCTTGAGCAGTTCGTCCAGGCGCTGGCGATGGACAGGTATCAAGGAATCGGCCAATGCCGCATGGATGCTTCGGTTGGCACGGGTAATGGCCTCGGCGCTTGCGCGCTCGATGGCATTCATGGCGGGTAGGATGATGCTCTGCCGCCGCAGGTTTTCAACAAGGGTGCTGGCCAGCACAATGCCTTTGTCTGTTTGCAAGGCCAGTTCGGTCAATGTGTGCACGGCTTGCCGGTAGTGACTGATAGTGAAGGGCTTGAATCCAAACACCGTTTGCAGCTCGACCAGGTGCTCCCGCCGTGTCTGCTCGCGCTGGCCGTAATCGTTCCAGCTTTCCACCGGCACCTTGAGTTGTGCGGCCACCATGCGCAGCAGGGGCGGAAATGGAGGTTCATCGACGCCCAAGAAGATGCCAGGGAATCGCAAGTAGCAAAGCTGCACGGCGAAGCCCAATCGATTCGCGGCGCCGCGACGCTGACGGATCACCGACAGGTCGGTTTCGTTGAACGTGTAGTGCCGTATCAGTTCGTCTTTGGCATCTGGCAGTGCCAGTAGACTTTCGCGCTCAGTGGCGGACAGGATTGAGCGGCGTGGCATGGTCAGTCTTCACGCAGGTACTGGTACAAGGTTTCGCGGCTGATGCCGAAGTCACGGGCCACCAAGGTTTTTTGGTCGCCTGCCGCAACTCGCCGTTTCAACTCGGCAATTTGTTCGCTGTTCAGCGATTTCTTTCGTCCCCGGTAGGCACCGCGCTGCTTGGCCAGCACGAAACTGCGCTGGAAAGCCCGGGCGGCAATGCCGCGATGCAGGAACACCCGGTCCGAGCCGTCATCGCCCTGGCGGCCCCGGATCACAAGCTGGCGATCCTCCACCGTGATGGCCAAGTCGTCTTCGCGGAACCCCGCGACGGCCAGCGTGATGCGATAGGTGTTGTCCGAGGTCGCCTCGATGTTGAAGGGCGGATAGCCCTCCGAGGCGGTCTTGGCGGTGCGTTCCACAAGACGTTCCAGCTGTTCAAATCCCAGCAGGAAAGGGTGCGCGCCGAAGCTGAGTTTCGTCATGGTCCATGTCCTTGATCCAAGCGACATCCGGTGCCCGGCCCCGTGCTGAGGCGGCCGGTCGGTATCAATATGTGGCCTGCGCCAGCGTCGCGCAAGGGTTTGGCGCCGCACAAAAATGATCATATCGGGCCAGATTCTTCGCCCGCTCGGGGGCGAATCGCTGTATCCTTTCCAAAAGCCAAGAAGTGTGGACCCAAGATCCTGCCATGAACATTTCCAGCGAAATGAACTTCGAAGACATGCTTCGGGTGAAGCTTGAGGTGCTGCGGCGCGAACACCGCGATCTGGATGAGGCGATCCATGCCCTGGAAACCTCGGGCCGTCCCGATCAGTTGACGCTGCGGCGGCTGAAGAAGCAGAAGCTGGCGCTGAAGGACCAGATCGTGAAGTTCGAGGATCAGCTGATCCCTGACATCATTGCCTGACGATGAGACGGGCCTAACCCCGACCTACGGGTTGCCCCGTGCCCCGCCCCGGTATATTGCCGCCCTATCACCGGATGGAGCGTGCAGATGGCCGTTGACGTTGGAATCATCATGGGCAGCCAGTCAGACTGGCCGACGATGAAAGAGGCCGCGCGGATTCTGGACGAGCTGGGCGTGCCCTATGAAACGAAGATCGTCTCGGCTCACCGGACGCCCGATCGGCTTTGGACCTATGGCAAGGAAGCGGCCGGCCGGTTGAAGGTCATCATCGCGGGTGCGGGTGGCGCGGCGCATCTGCCGGGGATGATGGCCTCGAAAACCCGGGTGCCGGTGATCGGCGTGCCGGTGCAGACAAAGGCCCTTTCGGGCGTCGACAGCCTGTATTCCATCCTGCAGATGCCAAAAGGCTATCCGGTGGCGACCATGGCCATCGGCGCGGCAGGGGCGGCCAATGCCGGGTTGATGGCGGCGGGCATTCTGGCGATTTCCGACGCAGGCCTGGCCGCCCGACTGGATGCCTGGCGCGCGGCCCTGTCCGCCTCAATCCCTGATGAACCCAAGGATGAATGACATGCTGAAAGCCGGTTCCACCATCGGGATTCTGGGCGGCGGCCAGTTGGGGCGCATGCTCTCGGTCGCGGCCAGCCGTCTGGGTTACAAGACCCATATCTACGAGCCCGGCGCCAACCCGCCTGCGGCGG
>JALQYS010000479.1 GCA_023254015.1 Paracoccaceae bacterium | reverse complement strand
CGCTTTTTCAGCGCCGCAAGGATGGCCGTGTCGTCGTCCTTGGTGCCCGGCCAGGCCCATTCGCCATCGGTGATCAGCTCATAGGTGGTGCCATCGACATCCAGCTTGACGGTAGAGCCGCCCGCAAAGGGATAGCCTCCGGTGAATGATATCTCACCAGCGACACCTGGGCGGAAAGTAACGAACAACAATATCTCGCCGCGCCGAACTTGCACCGGCTGACCATCTCGCGTGGCCTTGGATTCTTTTGGGTCCGGGCTGGAAACCCCCCAGCATTCCTTGGGGCTTTCCTCGGTAAACACGCTCCAATCGGTCATCGTTGCGACGCGATTGCTTGATTCCTGCGCATGGGCCATGCCAGCCCCGAATACAAGACTAAGCCCAAGAAGGGTGCGGGTCATCCAGCTTGCCATTGTCTACAGCCTCCAAGCTGCCGTTGCCTCTGCCCTGCCAAGCCCGGCTTTCTGCGCGGTTTTTCCTGTGGCGTGGGGCCGTTTCACTCGATATCCCATGCATAGACGAAAATGACCAATCCGCGAAAGCCCCTTGGGCATAAAATCGCGCATCCGTGACGGGAGGGGACGATGGGAAAAGCAGTGCCGATGGTGGAACTGTGGCGCGGCGGCCTTCTGGAAAGCACACATCAAGGCCATGCGGTGCTGTGCGACGAAAGCGGGCAGATCGTGCGGGCCTGGGGCGATCCTGACCGGATCATCTTTCCCCGGTCGTCCTGCAAGATGATTCAGGCGCTGCCTTTGGTGGAAAGCGGGGCGGCCGATGCCCATGGCCTGACACCGGCCCATCTGGCGCTGTCTTGCGCCAGCCATCAGGGGGCGGCGCTGCACGTGAACATGGCGCGAGACTGGCTGGCCGGACTGGCCTTGGGCGAACCCGACCTGCGCTGCGGCGCGCACGAACCCTATGACCGGGCCGAGCGTGACCGACTGATCTGCGACCATGAAGGGCCGTGTCAGTTGCACAACAACTGCTCGGGCAAGCATTCGGGATTCCTCACGGTCACCAAACACCTGAAGGCCGGGCCGGAATATGTGGAGATCGATCACCCGCTGCAAAAGGCGATTCGCGCCGCAACCGAAGAGGTGACGGGCGAAACCGTGGCGGGCTATGGCATCGATGGCTGCTCGGCCCCGAATTTTGCCATGTCGATCAAGGGTCTGGCGGGCGCGATGTCCCGGTTTTCCGCGGCAAGCGAAAGCGGCGACACCCGTCAGCGGGCCATGCATCGGTTGACCCGCGCCATGGCCAGCTATCCCGAACTTGTCGCGGGCGAGGGGCGGTCCTGCACCGAACTGACGCGGGCGATGGAAGGCCGCGTGACGATCAAGACCGGGGCCGAGGCGGTGTTCGTTGCCATCCTGCCGGAAAAGCGTCTTGGCCTTGCCCTCAAGATCGAGGACGGGAATTCCCGCGCCTCCGAGGCGGCATTGGTTGGCCTTTTGTCGCAACTGGGCGTGCTGGATGCCGCCCATCCCATGGCGCAAAAGCGCCTGCCGGCCCCGCAAACCAACTGCCGGGGCCTTGTCACCGGCGAATTGCGGCTGTCGGGCGGCTTCCTGTAGGCGGCCAGGCGCGATCTGATGCTTGAATAAAGGGGCGTCTGCGTTACATTTTCGTCATGAACGCGCCGACGCCCCTGCCCCATGCCCCTGCCGAGGTGGTCAGCTTTGACCGCATCGAACTGGGGGCAATCCTGTCTCTCTATGGCCGGATGGTCGCGGCGGGCGAGTGGCGCGACTATGCCATGTCCTTTCACCCCGAGGTGGCGGTTTTCGCCATCTTCCGCCGCACCGCCGAAGTGCCGCTTTACCGGGTGGAAAAGCGGCCAAAGCTGCGGGCGCGACAGGGGATCTATGCGGTTGTCGGCAGCGAGGGTCAGGTTCTGCGCCGCGGGCATGATCTGAAGGCCGCGCTGCGCGTGCTGGAAAAACCGCTGCGCCCGATCGACTAGCCCAGCCTGCGGCGATGGGTGACCGGACGGCCCTCTTGCGCCTGAATGCGCGCAATACAGGGCTGGATGCCCTCGTAAGCGACCGACATCGTATGGCCATTGGCATGGATCAGCCGCGCCTCATCGACGATCAGCGCGACATGGCCCTTCCAGAAGATCAGGTCGCCGCGCCGATGCGGCGCATCCGGCGCGACCTCCTCGCCGATGCTTTCCTGCAGATCGCTGTCGCCCGGAATGACATGCCCGCAAGCCCAATGGGCCAGCTGCGCCAGACCCGAACAGTCGATCCCCGCGCGCGCGTTGCCGCCCCATAGATAAGGCGTGCCGAGCAGGCTTTCCGCCACGGCGACCGGGTCTGTCAGGTGGCGATCCAACGGCAAGAGATGGCTGGCCGGCAAAAAGCCCTGCGTGGTTTCCAGCCATTTGCCATGGGTGGCTGTGATCGCCACCTGCGCCCCCAACGACAGCGCGCAGACCTCGCGCGCCTGAACCTTTGGCTCGGGGTAAAGGTGAGTGCCGGGGCTGCAGACCCAATGCGTGGGCGTCGGACCGCGTGACAGGGCGGCATCGGGCAGCCAGCCGCAGTAGCCGTCTTTCGCAGCAAAACCAAAGGCATGGCCTTCGTTGCGGTCGATGACGACAAAGCCCTCGCCCAGCAGAAGCTGCCGTTCGCGCGCGCCGTTCGGGGCGCGCAGCAGGTCAACCAGCGGCTGGGCCACCCGCATGGGCGTGCCTTCGGTAAAGACGGGCACATCCACCTGCCCC
>JALQYS010000428.1 GCA_023254015.1 Paracoccaceae bacterium | reverse complement strand
GCGGCGGCTCGAGCTCCTCGGCATGGATGATCTGGAGCTCCTGGTGCCGGTATTGCCGCTGCTTTCCGATCGGCGGTCGGACCGTCATCGTGGCATGCCGGACGTCCTTGCCCTGCGCGTCGCGGTGAACCGCCCCGGGTTTACCGGAGAGTTTCTGGTTCAATAGTTAGGCTGCTTTTTGGTCGGCGTTCAAGTTTGCGTAGAATGCCTCCTCTGCTTCTTGTGGCGTGATGTAACCGATGGCGCTGTGAAGGCGGGTGTTGTTATACCAGTCGACCCATTTCAGGGTTTCCCATTCGACCTGGCCGACCGACTTCCAAGGACCGAGGAACTTGATGACTTCGGTCTTGAACAGGCCGATGATGCTTTCGGCGAGGGCATTATCATAGGAATCTCCGACGCTTCCGACTGATGTGTCGATGCCGGCCTCTGCGAGCCGCTCGGTGTATCGGATCGACAGGTATTGGCTGCCTCGGTCGCTGTGATGGATCAGCTTGTCCGCCTCAGATGGCGCCCTCTGGCAGATGGCCTGGTTCAGAGCATCCAAGACGAATCCGGTCGTCATCGCGGTTGAGACACGCCAGCCGACGATCTTGCGGGCGAAGACGTCGATGATGAAAGCCACGTAGACCATCCCCTGCCAGCTTGAGACATAGGTGAAGTCGCTGACCCACAACTGGTTCGGCATGTCCGCCACGAAGGCTCGGTTCACCTTGTCGTCCGGGCAAGGCTGGGCCGTATCGGGGTTGGTCGTGATGACCTTCTTGCCGCGGACAACACCTTGTAATCCCGTGACCTTCATCAGCCGCTCCACCGTGCAGCGGGCGATATCGTGGCCGCCGCGGCGCAGTTGATGCCAGACCTTGCGCGCGCCATAGCGGCCTCGGCTGCCATCGAAAGCCTCCTTGATGGCGGCCATGTCCCGACTATCCTGCTTGGTCCGGACCGATGCCAGTTCCGGATCACGCTCCACAGCCTTGACGGCGTAATATGTCGATGGTGCGATCTCCAGAACCCGGCAGATCGGCCCGACACCATGGACATGACGGTGATCGTCGATGAACACGATCATTTGCGAAACGGGCGGTCGAGCTCCGCCGCTGCGAAATATGCGCTGGCCTTCTTCAGGATCTCGTTGGCCTGGCGCAGTTCACGGACCTCACGCTCCAGATCCTTGATCCGATCTTTCTCTGCGCTGGTCAGCCCAGCCCGCTGTCCGGAATCACGTTCGGCTTGCTGGCACCAGACGCGCAGGCTGTCCGGTGAACAACCAAGCTTCGGCGCGATCGCCTTGTAGGCGGCCGTGTCGCTCGCGTATTCGGCGCGGTTCTCTCGAAAAAGCCGAACACCGCGTTCGCGAAGCTCGGCCGGATAGGCGGGGGTGAATCTCTGCTTTGTCATAGGGCTCATCCTTTGAGTGTTTTACTCTCCGGTAAACCCGGGGCGGTTCAGGCAAACCCGGCGCGGTTCAGGCCAGGTCACACTCAACACCTCGCTCGGTGCTCTACTTCAGAGCCCCATGCTGCCATTGTCCCTCGACCAATGGTGGACAAAGTTGTGTCTCGCTTCACAAACCTATCGACTTTCGTTATGAACAGGGGACGGCCTAGGGGGCAGATAAGGATGAAGGAAAGTGAGGAATGTATGTCTGCGCATCTTTATGAATTTGGGGTTTCCTATATTAGTGTTCCGAAATGCGGCTGCACCAGCCTGAAGATGTTGTGTTTTGAAATAGAAAATGGGTTCGAGTTTCGCGATTTTGTCACAAATGGTGGCCATTTCCACATACACCACTTTTATGGATCGCCGCCGTTTCAGATTGCAAAAGAGGCCGCGGAACTTAACAATTTCAAGTTTACAGTTATAAGATCTCCTGTTGACAGAATTAAATCATGTTACAATCACTGGGTGGTGTCAGAATATGGGAGAGAGGTCATGCTCAACAGTGCGTCAATCACCTCTCAGATTGGAATACCTGTTCAACCAAACTTCAGTGAATTCGTTGATCATCTCGAAGCGTATCGGTCCGCTTTCCCAAATATTTCTCACCACACAGAAAAGCTATCTTATTTTCTGGGGTCGGATTCAAATTATTTCAATGCCGTATATGAAATCTCAAAAATCTCTGATGCTGTTGCGGTGCTCCGAGAGAAAACAGGTAAGGACATATCTATAAGGCATTATAACAAGCAAAAATATACTGAAGATTACGAAGTTGGCTCGAGAAGCATCATTGACAAGATCAACGACATATACGCAGAAGACTTTGAGATCTTCGGAATGTATCTCGATCAAAAATGATGCTGCTACTGAACTGCCCTCGGTCATAATGAGAGTCCTTGAGGTTGACAGTGGTCAGTTTCTGACGTTGCCCGGCTCTGATGATGTGACCGCCCCCCGACGGCATTGATGTGCCAAGGTGGGTCTGCGAGGATCCACAGAGGGGAGCGGTCATGTCGGAGATTATCACGGTCGGGCTCGACCTGGCGAAGAATGTGTTTCAGGCGCATGGCGCCGACGCCTCGGGTCGGGCGGTTCTGCGCAAGAAGCTGATGCGAGATCAGGTTCTGGCCTTCTTTGGGCAGTTGCCGCCGTGCGTCGTGGCGATGGAAGCCTGCGGCGGCGCCCACTTCTGGGGCCGCGAGATCGGCAAGCTGGGCCATGAGGTGCGGCTCATCCCGCCCGCCTACGTCAAGCCGTTCGTCAAGCGCCAAAAGAACGATGCCGCTGATGCCGAGGCGATCTGCGAGGCCGCCCAGCGTCCGACGATGCGGTTCGTGCCCGTGAAGAGCGAGGAGACGCAGGGGGCCGCGATGGTCTTCCGGATCCGCGAGCTTCTGATCCGGCAGCGGACGCAGGCGATCAATGCG
>JALQYS010000422.1 GCA_023254015.1 Paracoccaceae bacterium | reverse complement strand
CGCTCTGGCCGCTTCGCTCCTCGCCACGGCTGCCACCGCTCAGGACGTGCCGGTTGTCGCCGATGCCGACGGCAACGGCGCCTTCTCTCTGGCCGAAGTGCAGGCGGCTTATACGTCCGTGACCGCAGACATCTTCAAGGCGGCCGACGCCGATGCCTCGGGTGAGTTGTCAGCCGAAGAGCTGGCCGCAGCGGTCGCCGCCAGGGCTTTCGCGGGCTGATCCCATTGGGGCCGGCGGCCGGGGCGGCCTTTTCTTTTGTCCGCCCAGGGCGTAGGGCAGGGGAAAAGCAGGAGAATTGCCATGTCCTTGGCCGATCTGATTGCCCGCGCGGGTGGGGTTTGCGAATTCTGTGGGGCATCGGAAGCCCTTGAGGCGGTGGATGTGCCGCCGGGGGGCGAAATCCTGCTTTGCCCGCTGTGCCGTGAGGAGACGCCGGCCCCGGCCGGGCACTGGCGCGCGCTGGAGGGGGCGGCCTGGTCGGCCGTGCCCGAGGTGCAACTGGCGGTCTGGCGCAAGCTGGGGGCCCTGGGCGAGGCCTGGGCCACCGAGGCGCGCGAGGGCATGAGCTTGAGCGAAGAGGCACAGGCCTGGGCCGATCAGCCGGCCGCGCTGGAGCGTTTTGATTGCCACGGCGCCAGGCTGTCGCAGGGGGACACGGTTGTTCTCATCAAGGATCTGGTGGTGAAGGGCGCAGGGTTCACCGCCAAACGCGGCACGGCAGTCCGGGGCATTTCGCTCGTGCCCGACAATGCCGGTCAGATCGAGGGCCGGGTCGAAGGCCAGCGCATCGTGATCCTGACGGAATTCGTGAAGAAGAAGTAAGACGCGCAGCAGGGACCGCGAGGCCCCTGTCGTGACGCAGGTCAGGTAGGATGGGCAATATTGCCCATCCTACGCGGCAAGGGTCACTCCAGTTCGATCAAGAGATCCTTGGCGTCGATCTGGCTGCCGGCATGAACATGGATCGCCTTGATGGTCGCCTCGCGATCGGCATGCAGGCCCGTTTCCATCTTCATCGCCTCGATGGTCAACAGCATGTCGCCCGCCTTGACCTTTTGCCCCACCGATACCGCGACGCTGGCAATAGCCCCCGGCATCGGCGCGCCGATGTGGTTGGGGTTGCCCTCGGCCGCCTTTGGCTTGGCGGCCGTCTTCGCCTTGATCGCGCGGTTTGGCACGCGGATCACCCGCGGCTGCCCGTTCAGTTCAAAGAAAACCTTCACGTCGCCGTCGTCAGTGGTTTCGCCCACGGCCTGCAGGCGGATTTCCAGGGTCTTGCCGGGATCGATCTCGGCCGTGATTTCGTCGCCCGGAGCCATGCCATAGAAGAAGGTCAGCGTCGGCAGGGTGCGGACCGGACCATAGAGGCGGTGGCGACCCATGTAATCCAGGAAAACCTTGGGATACATCAGATAGCCGTTCAGATCCTCGTCATCCACCTTCAACCCGTTCAGGTCCTTGGACAGTTTGAGGCGCACCGCCTCCAGATCCACCGCAGGCACGCCCGCGCCGGGGCGGGTGGTCAGCGCGGTTTCGCCCTTGAGCACCTTGGACTGGATGCCTTTCGGCCAGCCGCCATGGGGTTGGCCCAGATTGCCCTTCATCATGTCGATGACCGAATCGGGGAAGGCAACATCTGTGCCGGGATCTTCGACCTGGGCGCGGGTCAGGTTCTGGGCCACCATCATCAGCGCCATGTCGCCCACGACCTTGGACGAGGGCGTGACCTTGACGATATCGCCGAACATCTGGTTGGCGTCAGCATAGGCCTGCGCCACTTCGGGCCAACGCTCTTCCAGGCCAAGGCTGCGGGCCTGGGCCTTGAGGTTGGTGAACTGGCCGCCGGGCATCTCGTGCAGGTAGACTTCCGAGGCGGGCGCGGCCAGACCGCTTTCGAAGGCGGCGTATTGCGCGCGGACATGT
>JALQYS010000369.1 GCA_023254015.1 Paracoccaceae bacterium | reverse complement strand
GAGATGCCAAAGTCGCCCTGCAGCGCCTGCCAGACATAGATGCCGAACTGCTTCCACATCGGCTCATCCAACCCCAGGCGCAACCGCTCGGCGGCGATCTGGGCGTCGGTGGCGCGGTCGCCAAGGATCGACAGAACCGGGTCGATCGGCACGATGCGGGCAATGATGAAGGTGACGAACAAAAGCCCGATGAAGGTGAACAGCAGCGATACGGCAACGCCGATCAGGCTTTTGACCGTTCGGGCCAGCGGAGAGGCGGCGAGATTGTCTGACATGCGGGGAAGGGGCCGGGCAGCACGGGGGCCGCCCGGCCCGTGATCTTATTTCGTCACGGTCCAGTAGGCGGCCGAGTCAGTCGCGCCGCCGGTGTAGAAGCCGTTCACATTGGCGCGCAGCCCGGTCTGATAGCCGATCTGGAACATCACGATGAAGGGCGAGGTTTCGCGGTGCGCCTTCTGGATCTCCTCATACATCGCCTTGCGCTTGTCACCGTCGCGTTCCATCACGGCGGCTTCGGTCTTGGCGTGCAGTTCACCCGGCTCATAGGCGTTGCGATAGGCCAGGCCGCCCGTGCCCGCGTCATCCGCGTTGTTGGCGTTCATCGAGAAGGCCGAGGCATTGGTGTGCGGGTCGGGATAATCCGGGCCCCAGCTTTGCAGGGTGCCGTCATGCTGCCGCGCGCGATAGCGCTTCAGCTGTTCCGCCCCTTCGCCGATGTTCAGCTCTACCGTGATGCCAGCCTGACCAAAGGTGTTCTGGATCGACTGCGCCATTTCCATCCGGTCGGTGGCGTTGCGCACGTCCAGCACGATCTTGGGGTTCTGGATGCCGCTTTCGGCCACCAGCGCCTTGGCCTTTTCGATGTCCAGCTTGTAGGGCTGATCTTCGAGCGCGCCAAGATAGCCCTTCGGAAGATAGGCCTGATGCACGACCATGCTGCCCTTCAGGAAGCTGTTTGCCATGCCCTCATAGTCGACGGCCCAACGCATCGCCTCAAGGAACTTTTCGTTCTTGTACTGCTCGTTCTTCTGGTTGAACGACAGGTAGAACACCTGACCGCCCACGTCGGACTGCACCTTGACATCGGCATTGCCCGCCATGCCCTCGATGTCGACCGGGGTCAGCTCACGCGCGATGTCGATGTCGCCCTTTTCCAGCTGCAGGCGCTGGGTGGCGGCTTCGGGGACATGCTGCATGAACACCCGGGCCAGCGCCGGGGCGCCGCGCCAATGGGTCGGGTTGGCCTCAAGGATATAGCCTTCGTTCGGCTTGAAGGATTTCAGCACATAGGCGCCCGTGCCGGCCGAGTTCTGCTTCAGCCATTCGTTGCCCATGTCGCCGTTGACCTCATTCGGCATGACAAGTTCCTTGTCCACCACCGAAGCGACGCCCGAGGTCAGGCAGTTGTAAAGGAAGGTCGGCGCATAGGCCTTGTCGACGATCAGGATCAGCGTGTCGCCCTCGGCCTTGACCATGCTGTCGACGTTTTCCGGCGTCCAGCCGAACTGGCCCAGAATGAAGGCGGGCGATTTGTTCAGCTTGATCGCGCGCTGCAGCGACCAGGCTGCATCTTCGGCGCGCACAGGATTGCCGCTGGCAAAGGTGACCCCGGCCTTCATCTTGAAGCTGTAGGTCAGACCATCGTCCGACACCGACCAGCTTTCGGCCAGGCCCGGGATCAGCTCGCCCGGTTTGGTCGGATCAAGTTCGATCAGGCCGTCATAGGTGTTGTTGATGACGTCGAGGCCCGAGAATTCATAGGCCTCGGCCGGGTCCAGCGCCACGATGTCGTCGATGGCGTCCGCGATTACCAACGTGTCGGCGGGCGTTTCCGCAAAAAGCGCGGCCGGCGCGGCGGTCAACAGAAGCCCCGCAAGGGCAGCCGTGCCGAGGCGACGCAGGGCAGGATCAAGTTTCATGGGTAACTCCCTGATATTGTTTTATGTCTTGCAGATCGTCTGAGTCTTCAGGCTATTCCTTGACCGATTGGGCAACTTTCATCCTTGCTTGTCAATAACGGCAATGCGAAATCCGGTCATGGCGCGAAAACCTGACGAAACGGTGGGCGGTATGGCGGAATTTGCGATCTTCGACGGGCACAATGACCTCCTGTCCTGCCTGCAGGACGAAGGCGAGACGGAGGAGCACGGCTTTTTCGCCGGGCGCGAGGGCGATATCACCCTGGCCAAGTGCCGGGCGGGCGGGTTCGCGGGCGGGTTGTTTGCGATCTGGCCCACGAACTTGCCTCAAACCCGTGTGGACCCGTTGGCAACCTTGCGGGCCTTTCCGGAAATCCCGCAGCCCCATGCCCTGGCCGATACGCTGGCGCAGGCTGCGCTCTTTGCCCGGCTGACCGCGCGGCGGCCTGATGACTTGCGCGCCTGCCGGTCGGTGGCCGAGATCGAGGCGGCCCGGGCCGCCGGCGCGATTGCTGCCGTGCTGCATCTGGAGGGGGCCGAGGCAATCGGCCCGGATCTGGACCTGCTGCATCTGCTGCATGCCGCCGGGCTGCGGTCGCTTGGTCCGGTCTGGAGCCGGCCGAACCTTTTTGGCCATGGCGTGCCCTTCAACTTTCCGGCCAGCCCCGACACCGGGCCCGGGCTGAGCGCCGAAGGCAAGGCGCTTGTGCGCGAATGTGAAGGTTTGGGCATTCTGGTGGACCTGTCGCATCTGAACGAAGCCGGGTTCTGGGATGTTGCCCGCCTCAGCCAGCGTCCGTTGGTCGCCACGCATTCCGCGGCCCATGCCCTGACGCCGGCCACCCGCAACCTGACCGACCGCCAGCTGGACGCCATGGCCGAACGCGGCGGGCTGGTGGGGCTGAACTTTGGCAGCGCCTTCCTGCGGCCCGATGGGGTGAAGAACCCTGATACCGCACCGCAGGTTCTGATCCGCCATCTGGATCACCTGCTGGAGCGGTTGGGCGAAACCGGCGTGGCGCTGGGCTCGGATTTCGACGGGACGATGATCCCGCATTTCCTGCGCGATGCAGCGGGCCTGCCCGCCTTGGTGCAGGCGATGCAGGCGGCGGGCTATGGCGAGGCGCTGATCCGCCGGATCTGCTGGGACAACTGGATGGGCCTTCTGTCCCGCGTGATCGGCTGACGCTGATTTTCTTAGAAAATCAGTCCGATACGAGTTTTCGTACGAGTTTTCGACGAAAACTCGGGTCTGGCGTCAAAAGCCGCGCAGAACGGCCTCAAGGTTGTCGCCCAGTTCGGGGCACAGATAGCCGCCCTCCTGCACGATCAGCGTCGGCAGGCCCATGCCCGCCACGGCGCGCCCGATCCGGCCAAAGCCTGCCGTCGTCACCGCCAGCCCGGCGAAAGGATCGCCTTCAAATGCGTCCAGCCCCAGCGCCAGCACCAGCGTATCGGCCCCCCAATCGGCCACAGCCTGCATGCCTTTGGCCAGGGCCGCCATGAACCCCTCATCCCCCGTGCCGCGTTCCAGGCAGAGGTTCAGGTTCGCCCCCTCGCCTTCACCCGCGCCACGCTCTTCAGGGTAGCCCCAGAAGAACGGGTAATAGCGTTCGGGATGGGCATGAACCGAGACGGTCAGCACATCGCCCCGGTCATAGAAGATGCCTTGGGTGCCGTTACCGTGGTGCAGATCGACGTCCAGAATGGCCACGCGGCGGCCGGCATCAGTCAGTCTTTGGGCCGCGATGGCCGAGTTGTTCAGATAGCAGAACCCTCCGGCAAGCTCGGCAAAGGCATGATGGCCCGGTGGGCGCGAGAGGGCATAGACGGCCCGTTCGCCGCCCAGGACCAGATCGGCACCGTGAATGGCGGTCTGGGCGCTGGCATAGGCGGCGGCCCAGGTCTGGGCCGAGATCGGGCAAGAGGTGTCGGTCTGGTGAAACCCGGCCTGTCCCACCGCCGACAAGGGATAGCCGTCGGTGCGGTTGGCGGGATGGATGTTCGGGATCACTTCGGCACTGGCACCGGGAATCCGGCTCCAGCGCGTGTAGATCGTCTGCAGGAAGGTCAGGTAGCGGTCCGGATGGATGCGGCGGATCGGCTCCACCCCCGTATCGGGGGCCTGCACCACCGGCCCGCCCAGCCGCCGCACCGCCCCCAGCAGGGCATCGACGCGGGCGGGCTTTTCGGGGCAGGGAAACTGGGCGCCTGACGACAGGAAGAACTGCGGGTCATGGGCGCGCTGTGCCTCGTCAAAGACGGTGATCATTCGGTCATCAGGGCGGTCAGGCCCTCTCCTTCAAGGATAAGCATGTCGTAATCGCCCCGGGGGGAAAAGCCATGCCGGGCATAAAAGGCGCGGGCACCGTCATTGGCGCGGTCCAGCATCAGCGTCAGGAAGGCGGCCTCCCAATCCTGCGCGTCGGCCATCACCTCGGCCAGAAGCGCGCGGCCAAGGCCGAGGCCGCGGGCGGCGGGGCGCACATAGATGTCTTGCAGGAGAACCCCCGGCCGGCCGCGCAGGGTCGAGAAATCGGGGTAGTAAAGCGCAAAGCCCAAGGCCTCGGTGCCGCGATGGGCCAGAAGCGTGCGGAACAGCGGATTGGCGCCGAAGCCCCATTTCTCCAGCGCCTCGACACCGGATTCCAGGGTTTCGCCATGATGGGCGGCCTGTTCCTCCAGCAAGGACTGGATCAGGGCCGCATCGGAAAGATCGGCCCGCCGCAGGGTGATCGCGCTCAAAATCCCACCTCCGCGGCGCCCTTCAGCGCCAGCATGGCCCGGGCCTCGGCCGGGGTGGCGACCTCGCGGCCCAGCCCCTCGACGATGCCGCGGATCTGCGCCACCTGCTGGGCGTTCGTTTCGGCCAGAACCCCCTTGGAAAGGTAAAGATTGTCCTCCAGTCCCACGCGCACATGCCCGCCCATGGCGGCGGCCATGGTGGCCATGGGGATCTGCTGGCGGCCGGCGGCCAGAACCGAGAACAGATACTGATCGCCAAACAGCCGGTCGGCGGTGCGTTTCATCAGCACCAGCATGTCGGGATCCGGCGCCATGCCGCCCAGAACGCCAAAGACGAACTGGATATAGAGCGGGCCGCTGACTGCGCCCCGATCGACGAAATGCTTGAGCATGTAGAGATGCGACATGTCATAGCACTCGAACTCGAACCGCGCCCCGCGCGCGCCCATTTCGGACAGAACAAGGGCAATATCGCGCGGGGTGTTCTTGAACACCAGATCGTCCGTGCCTTCAAGGAAGGGCTTTTCCCAGTCGAACCGCCAATCCTTGATCCGCGCGGCCATCGGGTAAAGCGCAAAGTTCATCGTGCCCATGTTCAGGCTGCACATCTCGGGCCGGAACTCTTTGGGTGCGGCAAGGCGCTGGTCCATCGTCATCACCGCGCTGCCGCCGGTGGTCATGTTGATGACCGCATCGCAGCCCTGCTTGATGGCGGGCAAAAAGCCCGCCCAATGCGCGGGGTCCGCCGAAGGGCGGCCGTTGTCGGGGTTGCGTGCGTGCAGGTGCAGGATGGTCGCCCCGGCCTCTGCCGCGCCGATCGCCTGCGCGGCAATCTCCTCGCCGGTGACCGGCAGATAGGGCGACATCGAGGGGGTGTGGATCGACCCTGTAATGGCGCAGGAAATGATGATCTTCGACATCAGGCCAGCCCTTCTGCCATGAGCACTTGCCGGATCGATCGGGTGCCCTTGTCGACAATCTCGGTCAACTCGGCGTCGGTGCAATTGTAGGGCGGCGCGAAGATCACGATGTCGCCATTCACGCCGTCGACATTGCCGCCGACCGGATAGCAGA
>JALQYS010000397.1 GCA_023254015.1 Paracoccaceae bacterium | reverse complement strand
AAATTTGATCCAGCATTTACAACCCGGATGTAACCCAAAGCGCCGCTTAGCCCTTGTTTTGTTGGGATTACGGGCCGCGGCATGGTATCTTTGGCCATGTCGCACACCGCCGCTTCCCTGCCGGACGACCCCGCCGCTCTGAAGGAGATGATCCTTCAACTGCAGGCCAGCCTGCGCGCGCATGACCTGCTGGTGCAATCGCTGCGCATGCGGATCGCGCGGCTGCGGCGGCAGGCTTTCGGCAAGGGATCGGAGAAGATCGCCCGCGAGATCGAGCAACTGGAATTCGCGCTCGAGAGCCTGCAGGTAGCCGAGGCCGAGGTTGCGCCCCCGCCCGAGCCGGGCAACGTCGAGACCGCGCCGGTCTGCAGCACGTCAGACGACCAAGGCGGCACCGAAGCCCCGGAGAAGACGCCGCGTCGGCCCCCGCGGGTGTCGCCCGACACGCCGCGCGAGCGCCGCGAGCTCGATCCCGGCGAGAGCTGCCCGGAATGCGGCGGCGCCCTGCGTCTCGTTGGCGAGGACGTGAGCCAGATCCTTGAGATGATCACGGCCCAGCTGAAGCTGATCGAGGTGGCGCGGCCGAAGAAGTCCTGCCGGTGCTGCGAGAAGATGGTGCAATGCCCGGCACCGACCCGGCCGATCCCGGGTAGCCTTGCCGGTCCGAGCCTTTTGGCTTTCATTCTCGTCGCCAAATACGACGATCATCTTCCGCTCTATCGCCTGAACGAGATCTTTGCCCGGATGGGTGCCGACATCCCCGACACCACGCTTGCAGGCTGGTGCGGCGGCGCGATGCGGACGCTGGCGCCGCTGGTCGAGCTGATCCGCAAGGATGTTCTGGCCTTGGACCTGCTGCATGCCGACGACACGCCGATCCGGGTGCTCGACCGCGCAAAGAAGGGCGAGCTTGGCAAGGGCGTGAAAGAGGGGCGGATCTGGGCCTATGTGCGCGACCAGCGGCCCTGGTCGGGAGCCGCGCCCCCGGCGGTGGCCTATCACTTCTCACCCGATCGCAAGGGCGAGCATCCGCAGAAACACCTCGGGGCTGGCAAGGGGATATTGCAGGCCGATGCTTACGCGGGCTTCAGGGACCTCTATCTGGCAGAGGGAAATGGCGAGGCCAGGTTCCAGGAGGCCGCCTGCTGGGCGCATCTGCCCAGGGCCTTTTTTGATGTCGAGAAGGAGACCGGCTCGGAGATCGCCCGCGAGGCGCTGGAACGGATCGGCGCGCTTTACGACATCGAAGCGCAGATCAACGGCCGCAGCGCCGATGAGCGTTACGCTGTCCGGCAGGCGCACAGCCGCCCGAAGGTCAAGGTATTCAAGGCTTGGGCCGAGGAGAACCTCGATCATATCTCGGGCAAGAGCGATCTGGCGAAGGCGTTCCGCTACGCCCTGAACCGCTGGGACGCCTTTTGCCTCTTTCTCGAGGATGGGCGCGTGGCCATCGACAACAACCCGGCCGAGCGCGCCATGCGCCCGATCGGTATCGGGCGGAAGAACTGGCTTTTTGTGGGCAATGACGCCGGGGGCGAAACCCTGGCGCGCGCGATGACGCTGATAGAGAGCGCGAAACTGAGCGGCCTCGACCCCCAAGCCTATCTGGCCGACGTGCTGGCGCGCATCAACGACCACATCAACCCGCGGCTTTACGAATTGCTTCCCTGGAATTGGAAGCCCCTGCCCGCCGGTGACAACAAGATCGCCGCCTGATCGGTGCAGATCTCGTTGACGTCGCTAACGACGCCAATACCGACGTCGTATCTGGCACCCCAGATGTCTGCCGAACGCGCAAGGGCGGCCACAATCGGGCGGTTACACTGAACATGCGGCGGATACGCGATGTTTTACGATTGAAGTTTGGCCAGGGCCTGAGCGAGCGGCAGGTTGCCGCCTCTCTGGGGCTGAGCAAGACAAGCGTTGGAACTTACCTGCACCGGGCGCGGCAGGCGGGTCTGACCTGGCCTTTGCCACAGGGTCTCGACGATGACGGGCTGGAGCTTTTGCTGTTTCCCGCAGCGCCAACTGTGCCCGCCCCCGAGCGGCCGTTTCCGGATTGGATCAGCATCGACCGAGAGCTGCGTCGTCCCGGGGTGACCCGGATGCTGCTGTGGGAAGAATACCGTGCGGCCCATCCGGCAGGCTTTGGCTACACATGGTTCTGCACCCATTTCGACGCCTGGAAGGGGCGGGTTCGCCCGACGATGCGGCAGACGCATGTTGGCGGCGAGAAGGTCTTCGTCGACTTTGCCGGCGACACGATCGACGTCATAGACCCGGCAAGCGGTGAAGTGCAGCCCATGAAGCTGTTCGTCGCCGCGATGGGCGCATCGAACTACACCTATGCCGAAGCGGTCGCCTCGGAGGGCCTTGAAGACTGGATCGGTGCCCATGTGAGGCTGTTCACCTTCTTGGGTGGCGTGCCCAAGGTGGTGGTGCCCGACAACCTGAAGTCGGCCGTGCTGAAGCCGGACCGCTACGATCCCGGACTGAACCGGACCTATGCCGAGATGGCGGAGCATTACGGCACGGCGATCCTGCCAGCCCGACCTCGCAAGCCCCGCGACAAGGCAAAAGTCGAGGTTGCGGTCCAGGTGGCGCAACGGTGGATCCTGGCGCGGCTGCGCAATCGGCGCTTCTTCTCTCTGGCGGAACTGAATACCGCGATCCGGCAGTTGCGGGACGAGTTGAACATGCGGGTCATGCGCGGCTACGGCGCAAGCCGGACCGATCTCTTCGCGACCATGGATCGCCCACATCTTCAGCCGTTGCCCGGCATGGCTTATACTTTCGCCCGCTGGAAGCGTGCCCGGGTGGCGCTGGCCGCCGAAGTGGGCGAGGCGCTGGGCGCGCGCTTGGTGGCCATGCTGATCGGCGAGCGGCCGGGCCTCAGTTCGCCGGACAGCCTGGGCATCTACCTGACCTGGGCGCCGCGCGTGGGCCGCTC
>JALQYS010000390.1 GCA_023254015.1 Paracoccaceae bacterium | reverse complement strand
GTCATCGCCAAGGACCGCGCCCTGAAGGACGCGAACAGCCGGCTGGCCGAACTCGAACGCAATGTGCGCGACCTGCAGAAGCTGGTCGAACTGAAGACCACCCCGCTGGCCGACGCGCAGAAGGCGGCGGCACCGGCCCCTGCCGCGGCACCGCAGCCTGCAGCAGCCAAGCCGGCCCCTGCACCCGCACCCGCCGCCGCACCGCCGGCGCCGAAGGCGGAGGACAAACCGGTCCCCGATCTGATCGCCGCGGCGGAAGGCAAGAAGGACGCCGCGCCGGCCGACAAGGCCGCCGACATCTCGCCGCGCAGAAGCCGCACGCAGTTGCCGTCTTTCAGGTCGATGGCGGGGTAGAGGATCATCGGGGCTCTCCATGTTCGCTGCGCCTGCCTTAGGACGGGCGGGCGGAAATGCCAAGGGGCAAGGCCGCGCGCAGGTCCGGCTGGACAGGGGGGCGCCTTGTCGCCCATGATCGGGCAAGGCAAGTGGAGGAGAACCGGATGAAACCCTGGATGCTGGCGGCGGTGTTGGCCTGTGCGGCGGGAATGGCGGGCGCCGATCCGCTGGAGGGGATGTGGCAGACCGAGGTCGATGACGGGGCCTATGCCCATGTGGCGATCAAGCCTTGTGGCGCGGCGCTGTGCGGGGTGATCGCGCGCACCTTCAAGGACGGGGCCGAATACCAGTCGGAAAACATCGGCAAGACGCTGGTGATCGACATGAAGCCCTTGGGCGATGGCGACTATGAGGGTGAGGTTTGGCGTCCGTCGAATGACAAGATTTACTATGGCACCATCGCCCTTTCGGGGGACAAGTTGCGCCTTGCCGGCTGTGTCGCGGGCGGGTTGATCTGCGCCAAGCAGAACTGGCAGCGCGTGAACTGACCGCAAACTCCGGGTCGCCCCGGCGCGCGATCCATGGCAAGGGGGGGCCATGGAGCGGGCAGCAGGGGCGGTCGGGCGGATGAATGCGGCGAACTGGGTTTTTCTGGCGATCCTTTCCACCTTGTGGGGAGGATCGTTTCTGTTTGTCGAACTGGCGCTGCAGGGGCTGCCGGTTCTGACCATCGTCTGGCTGCGGGTCGCGGGGGCGGCGGCGGTGCTGGGGCTGTGGCTTGCCAGTGCCGGCCCCGGCTTTCCCCGGGGCGCGCGCGTCTGGGGGGCGCTGGCGGTGATGGGCGTTCTGAACAACGCCGTGCCCTTCACGCTGCTGGTGCTGGCGCAAGGGCAGATCACCGGCGGGCTGGCCTCGATCCTGAATGCGACCACGCCGCTGTGGACGGTCCTGGTGGCGCATGTCTTTACCGCGGACGAGCGGCTGACCCGCGGCAAGGGGCTTGGCCTTGTCCTGGGCTTTGGCGGGGTCTTGGTGATCGCGGGCGCAGGGCTTGAGGGCAGCCTCTGGGCGATTGTTGCCTGTCTGGGGGCGGCGCTGTCCTATGGGTTTTCCGGGGTCTGGGGGCGGCGGTTCAAGGCGATGGGTCTGGCGCCGATGCAGGTGGCCTTTGGCATGCTGGGGGCCAGCGCGGTGATGCTGGCGCCGGTCTGGCTGGTGATCGACCGGCCCTTTGCCATGGACCTGCCTCCGGCTGGGCCGCTTATGGCGGTGGTGGCGCTGGCGGTCCTGTCCACCGCGCTGGCCTATGTGCTCTATTTCCGCATCCTTGCCAGCGCCGGGGCGGTGATGTTGTCGCTGGTGACGTTCCTGATTCCGGCCTCGGCCATCGGTCTGGGGGTGCTGGTTCTGGACGAGCCGGTGCTCTTGCGCCATCTCGGGGGGCTGGCGCTGATTCTGGCGGGGCTTGTGGCGATGGATGGGAGGCTGGCGAAATGGCGAAGCTGACCTGGGGGCGTGCCGCCTCTGATGCCGAATGGCAGGTCTTTGCCGCACGGGGGCAGGCTGCCCAGGTCTATGCGGTGTCCTCGACAGGCATCCACTGCCGCGCCGGTTGCCCGGCCCGCACGCCCTTGCCGCGGAACCTGCGGGTCTTTGACAGCCGGGCTGCTGCCGAGGCGGCCGACTATCGCGCCTGCAAGCGGTGCGGCGGCGGCGATCAGAAGCTTATCTGATAGTCTAGACCCACAAACCCCTTGCCGGCTGAGAGGCTGATCCCATCCGCAAATTAGCCGATGGCCAGCCCGGTCAGAACCTGCGGGCCGTCATGGTCCCTGGTATGAAGGCGCGAGGCGGCAACGGCCAGGGCCGTGCCATAGGCCAGCGCCCCCAGAACCGGTCGGTCCGGCACGCAGCGCCTGGCCAGATCGGTGGCCCCAAGCATCGCAAGGGCGGAATGACCCGAGGGAAATCCGTGGCTGCCGCCATTCGGCCGCTGGTTGATCGGTGCCGACCCAAGTCCGTATTTCAAGCCTTGCACCGCGGCCGTTTCCACCGCAAAGGCCGCCAGAAAATCCTTGCCGCGGTCTTGCCGGATGGCACAGACCTCGGCGGCAAGCGGCAGGGCCAGTTGCACGGCGGTGGCGATCCGCTCTTCACGGTCAAGGTGACCCGCAGCTGCCGATGTCGGGCTCAAGGCTGCGGTCAGACCTGCAAGAACGACAGGAAGCAGCCAAGACCCTCTCAGAAACGCGCCAAAGCGATGGGTCATGCGACGAGCTCCTGTTCTGGCGCGACACCTTCATCTCGCCGCGAGGGCAGACCCGTCAAGTCGCGCAAAAGCATAGGCCGGGCGAGAGTGTTGCGTAGCCGCTCGCGCCACGGGCGAGGAAGGCCGGGTTTTCGCACGGCGCATCTGGCGGTTGGGGGTAGCCAAAGTTGCTGGCCCAAGGGTCTGGCGCCACGGCACTGGCCAACCCTGCGACATGGGCGTCTGGAGGGAAAACGCGCGGGAACGACTAGCCGAACACCGACCAGCCCGTCGCACGCGTCAGCCGCTCGATCGCCAGCGTGCCCAGTTGCGAATTGCCCTGCGCGTTCAGCCCCGGCGACCAGACCGCGATTGAGGCCCGGCCCGGCGCGATGGCCAGGATGCCGCCCCCCACGCCCGACTTGCCCGGCAGGCCGACGCGATAGGCAAACTCGCCCGAGCCGTCGTAATGGCCGCAGGTCATCATCAGCGCATTGATCCGCCGCACGCGGGCGGGCGACACCAGCCGCGCCGCCCCCGGCGCCCCCATCAGGAAGCGGCCCGCCATGGCAAGTTGCCGGGTGGTCATCTCGACGGCGCATTGGTGGAAATAGGTGCCGCAGGTCAGATCGGGCGGGTTTTTCAGATTGTCATGCGCCGCCATGAAATGCGCCAGCGCCAGATTGCGGTGGCCGGTGGCCTGTTCCGAGGCCGCAACCGCCTTGTTGATGTGGATGTCGTCATCGCCGGCCGCCTCGCGCAGAAAGCGCAGGACCTCGCCCAGAACGTCGCGCGGGCGGCGCCCTTGCAGGATGGCATCGGTGACCACCAGCGCGCCGGCATTGATGAAGGGATTGCGCGGGATGCCGTTTTCGGATTCCAGCTGCACGACGGAATTGAAGGCCAGACCCGAAGGTTCGCGCCCGACGCGGGTCCACAGCTGATCGCCCAGCCGGCCAAGGGCGATGGCAAGGGTAAAGACCTTGCTGACCGACTGGATCGAAAACGCCGTGTCAGCCTCGCCCGTCGTCAGGCAGGCACCGTCGGCGGTGCAGACCGCCATGGCGAAATGGCGGTCCGACACGCGGGCCAGTTCGGGGATGTAATCGGCCACGCGGCCTCGGTCCGGAGCCTCGGCCATTTCCGCGCCGATCCGGTCAAGGACCGCCTGCAGATCGCCTAGGGCGCCCATTGCAGGAAATTGCCGATCAGCCGCAGGCCAAGGGCCTGGGATTTTTCGGGGTGGAACTGCATGCCAACCATGGTGTCACGTCCGATCAGGGCGGTGATGTCGCCGCCATAGTCGCAATGGGCCAGACGGTGGGCGGGGTTGTCTACCTTGAAATGATAGGAATGCACGAAATAGGCGTGATCGCCGGTCTTGATGCCGCTCAGGATCGGGTGCGGCCCCGACTGCGGATGGGCGTCAAGGACCAGATTGTTCCAGCCCATATGCGGCACCTTCAGCGCCGGGTCCGCCGGGGTGATCTTGACCACCTCGCCGGGGATCCAGTCAAAGCCGCGCGTGTCTTCGTATTCGCGCCCCCAGGTTGCCATCATCTGCATGCCGACGCAGATGCCCAGAAAGGGCCGGGCGCGGGTGGTCACCGCCTCGGAGATCGCCTCGAAAAGCCCGCCATAAGACCCCAGCGCCTTGCGGCAGGCCGGAAAGGCCCCGTCGCCCGGCAGCACGATCCGGTCGGCGCGGGCCACGTCCTCGGGGCAGGAGGAGACAAGGATCTCGCCCGCTCCGGTTTCCAGCGCCATGCGCTGAAAGGCCTTTTCGGCGGAATGAAGGTTGCCGCTGTCATAATCGACGAGGACGGTGAGCATGTCTGACGCCTTTGGTCTGATGAACCCGTCGGAGCCTCCGGCGGGAGTATTTTTTCCAAGAGGAAAGGGCTAGAGCGCGCCCTTGGTCGAGGGCAGCACACCCGCCATGCGCGGATCGGGCTCTACCGCCTCGCGCAGCGCGCGGGCCACCGATTTGAAGGCGGCCTCGGCGATGTGGTGGCTGTTGAAGCCATGGATCAGATCGACATGCAGGGTGATGCCGCCATGGGTGGCCAGCGCCTGAAAGAACTCGCGCACCAGTTCGGTGTCGAAGGTGCCGATCTTGTGGGTCGGGAAGGGCAGGTTCCACACAAGGAAGGGACGGGCCGAAAGGTCAAGCGCGCAGGCGACCTGCGTGTCGTCCATGGCCAGCCGGAAATGGCCATAGCGGTGGATGCCCTTCTTGTCGCCCAGGGCGCGCGTCAGTGCCTGACCCAGCGCGATGCCGCAATCTTCCACCGTGTGGTGGTCGTCGATATGCAGATCGCCTGTGGCCTTCAGCGTGATGTCGATCAGCGAATGGCGCGCAAGCTGGTCCAGCATGTGGTCAAAGAACCCCACCCCGGTATGGCAATCGGACTTGCCGGTGCCGTCAAGGTTTACGGCAACCTCGATCGCGGTCTCGTTGGTCTTGCGGGTGATCTCGGCCTTGCGCATGGGCGTCTCCCTTTGGCATGAAGGCCTTATAGGCCGGGTGGGCGGAGTTGCAAAGACCATGATCGCGCGCGCCGGTGGCCATGGTCGGGCAAGAGGTGTGCAATGCGCTGTTTCAAGGCTTATGACATTCGCGGTCGTCTGGGGGAGGAGCTGACCCCGGGCGTGGTGCGCACCATCGCACGTGCCTTCGCCGAAGAACTGGGCGCGCAGCGGGTGGTTCTGGGCCATGATCCGCGCGCCTCGTCCGAGGCGCTGTCGGCGGCGGTGGCCGAAGGGTTAACGGCGGCGGGCTGCGAGGTGCTGGCGCTGGGGCTGTGCGGCACCGAAGAGATGTATTTCGCGGTCGATCACCTTGGCGCGGATGGCGGGATCGAGGTGACAGCCAGCCACAATCCGATGGATTACAACGGCATGAAGCTGGTGGGCGCCGGGGCGCGGCCCCTGTCGCCTGAGGTGTTTCAGGCGGTCAAGGCGCGGGCCGTTGCAGGCGAATTCGGGCCCGAGGGCACGGGAAAGCAGACCGCTGTCGACTGCCGCGCGGCCTATGTGGCGCGGTTGATGTCCTTTGTGGACGTGGCGGCGCTGCGGCCGCTGAAGATCGTGGTCAATGCGGGCAATGGTGCGGCCGGGCCCACCTTTGACGGTCTGGCCGAGCGGCTGGTGGAGGCGGGCGCGCCGCTGACCTTTGTGCGGATGCACCATGCGCCCGATGGGTCTTTCCCCAACGGCATCCCGAATCCGCTCTTGCCGGAGAACCAGCCGGTAACAGGCAAGGCCGTTCTGGCCCATGGGGCCGATCTGGGCGTGGCTTGGGATGGCGATTTCGACCGTTGTTTCCTTTTTGACGAAACCGGGGCCTTCGTGGCGGGCGAATATGTCGTGGGGCTTCTGGCGCAGGTGGTTCTGGCCAAGGAGCCCGGGGCGACCATCGTGCATGACCCGCGCGTGGTGTGGAATACGCAGGATATCGTGGCCCGCGCCGGGGGAAGGGCCGTCATGGCGCCGCCGGGTCATGCCTATCTGAAGGCGGCGATGCGTCAGCACGATGCGGTTTACGGCGGCGAGATGAGCGCGCACCACTATTTCCGTGACTTCATGTGTTGCGACAGCGGCATGATCCCCTGGCTTCTGGTTGCCGAGTTGATGGGGCGGACGGGGCAAAGCCTGTCGTCGCTTCTGGCGGCGCGACGGGCGGCGTTTCCCTCATCGGGCGAGGTGAATTTCAAGGTGGCGGATGCGAAGAAGATCACCGCCAAGATCGCCTATACCTATGGCGCGCAGGCCGAGGATGTGGAGAACCTTGATGGCCACAGCTTTGACATGGGGGCGTGGCGGTTCAACCTGCGCTCGTCGAACACCGAGCCCTTGTTGCGGCTGAACGTCGAGGCCAAGGGCGACGCCGCCCTTGTGGCGCTGAAGGTGGCAGAGCTGTCGGCGGTGATTTCGGCGGGCTAAGGGGGCCGCCCGCCTCAGAGACGCGCCATGATCTCGGCCCGCGTGGGCATTGACCCTGCCGTGCCGGGGCGGGTGACCGAAATCCCGGCGGTGACCGACGCAAACCGCAGCGCCTGTTCGATGGGCATGCCTTCGGCCAGAGCCACGGCGAAGCCGCCGTTGAAGGCATCGCCCGCGCCGGTCGTGTCCACCACCTTGCCCGCCGAGACGATGGGGGCGTGGATCGTGGTCGTGCCGTCGTGATAAAGCGCGCCCTGGCCGCCCAGCGTGATGACCACCGCGCCAACGCCCTTGGCCCGCAGCGCCTCGGCGGCGGTTTTCGCCTGCTCGGGCGAGGTGACGGGCAGGCCGGTCAGCGCCTCTGCCTCGGATTCATTTGGTGTCAGATAGTCGCACAGCGCCAGCATCGCATCGGGCAGGGGCGCGGCGGGCGCGGGGTTGAGGATGGTGGTCACGCCGGCGGCCCGGGCGATCTCGAGCCCCCGATGGGCCGCCGGAACGGGCTGCTCCAGCTGGGTCAGGAAGATGCCGGCCGCCTGGATCAGGTCCTTGCGGGCCTCGACATCCTCGGGGGTGATGCGGCTGGCGGCCCCCGGTGTGACGATGATGGCGTTGTTGCCGGTGGCGTCCTCAAGAAAGATCATCGCCGCGCCGGTAAAGCTGTCGCGGTCGACGGTGACTTCCGGCACCACGCCGGCCTTGGCCCAGATGCCGCGCGCCATGGCGGCAAAGTCGTCATCGCCGAGGCGGGTGATGAAATGCACCTTTCCCCCTGCCATGGCGCTGGCGACCGACTGGTTCGACCCCTTTCCCCCCGGCCCGAGGGCAAAGCCCTGGCCCAGCAGGGTTTCGCCCATGCGCGGCAGGCGGGCGGCGCGAAAGGCGGCATCGGCAACGAAGATGCCAAGGTTGACGATATATTTCATGGGCTTTCTCCTCGGGCCGGATCGTGCCCCGGTCAAATACGCGCATTACGGACATGCCGGGCAACGGCCGGCGGTTGCAGAACGATTCCCGCAGGCGTTCCGCCCCCCGGCGAAGGTGCAAGGTGGCAAGGAACCGCCCCCGCCGTCAAGCGGCCGCAGGCGATCCCCCAAAACGACCCTCGTCGTCGGACTTGGGTCAGCTCCTCGGCCGGCGCCCCCCCCGACGAGGGCCGCAGGCCAACGAGGAGGGTCATCCCCAGATCAGGCCCAGACCTGATCGGGGTCGGGCAGGGGGATCGCGTCCAGCAGTTCGCGCGTGTAGGCGGCCTTGGGCGCGTCGAACACCTCGGCCGTTGCGGCGTTCTCCACGATCTCGCCGCGATAGAGCACCAGCACCCGGCTGCACAGACGGCGGATCACCGAAAGATCGTGGCTGATGAAGGCCAGCGTCAGGCCCAGTTCCTTGACCAGCCCCTCCAGCAGGTTCAGCACCTGCGCCTGCGACGACACATCCAGCCCCGACACGATCTCGTCGGCCAGAATGAAGTCGGGCCGCAGCGCGATGGCCCGGGCGATGCCCACCCTCTGGCGCTGCCCGCCCGACAATTCATGCGGATAGCGGTTGGCAAAGCCGCGCGGCAGGCCGACATGGTCCAGCGCATCCTGCACGCGCGCCGGCACATCGGCAAAGCCATGCAGCGACAGCGGTGCGGCGATGATCTGGCCGACGCGGTGGCGGGGGTTCAGGCTGCTCATCGGGTCCTGGAAGATCATCTGGAACCGCCGCCGCAAGGGGCGCAGCGCCGCCTCGTCAAGATGGGTGATGTCCTGGCCGTCGAACAGCACCCGGCCGCCCGTCGGCTCCAACAGCCGCACCATGGCCCGCCCCAGCGTCGACTTGCCCGACCCCGAGCCGCCAACCACCCCCAGAATCTCGCCCTTGGGCAGGGCAAAGCTGATGCCCTTGAGGATGTCGATCCGCGGGGCCGCGCCCATAAGCGGCTTTTTCGTCATGTCCGGCAGCGAAAGCTGCAGGTTTTCCACCGTGTAAAGATCAGCCATGGCGCAGGCTCCGGTCATGGGCGGCGATTTCGGCCTGGACGGCGGCGATCACCGCCTCGGGAACGGGTGTCAGGCTGGCTGCGGGGTCGGTATACTTTGGCGTCGCCGCCAGAAGCGCGCGGGAATAGGCATGGGCCGGTTCGTGGAAGAAGTCGCGCACCGTCGTCGATTCCAGCACCTTGCCGCCATAAAGCACCGAAAGCGACTGGCAGACCTTGCTCACCACGCCCAGATCATGGGTCACGAACAACAGCGCCGTGCCATGGCGGGCCTGCATTTCGGCGATCAGTTTCAGGATCTGCTTTTGCACCGTCACATCCAGCGCCGTTGTCGGCTCGTCCGCGACGATCAGCTTGGGCTCGGCGGCAAAGGCGCTGGCGATCAGGATGCGCTGGCGCATGCCGCCCGACAATTCGTGCGGATAAGACCGCATCACCCGGTCGGGGTCGGGAATATGCACCTCGTGCAGCAATTCCCGCGCCCGTGCCTCGGCCCGCGCTCTTGGCCATTTCAGAATGTCGACCAGCCGATCGGTGATCTGCGGCCCGATCCGGCGCGAAGGGTTGAGCGCGGTCAGCGGGTCTTGCGGGATCAGCGCCGCCGTAGCGGCCGAAGGGCGTGCGGATCGCGTCGCAGATGTAGGCTTCGATCATGGTCTCTTCTCTGGGGTGGTTGATTTCAGATTGACATCATGCCTGAACCGGCAGGCCGAGCAGGCGCTCGAGTTCGGCGTGTTCCAGGCCTTCGACCTTGTCGATCAGCCTGAGGCCTTCGGGTGTGCATTCGAGCGTGGCGAGGTCGGAGTAGATGCGCTTGACGCAGGCCAGGCCGGTCAGCGGGTAGCTGCAGGCTTGGACGACCTTGCTCTCGCCCTTCTTGGTCAGCAGGTCCATCATGACCCAGGTCTGCCTGGCGCCGACCGCCAGGTCCATGGCGCCGCCGACGGCGGGGATGGCGCCGGGCTCGCCGGTGCTCCAGTTGGCGAGGTCGCCGGTGGCCGAGACCTGGAAGGCGCCGAGC
>JALQYS010000354.1 GCA_023254015.1 Paracoccaceae bacterium | reverse complement strand
TGCCGGTCGCGTCGGTAAAGGTTGCACGGTCCGCCCCTTCTTCGGCAACGGTGCCGGCCATCAACACCACGGCCTGGGCCTTGCCAGCCTCAGCCAGCGCCTCGGCGAAGCTGACCTTGCGTCCGTCGATAGTGGCGGTGGCATTGTCGTCGTCGACCAGGATCAGCTTGACCGTGGCCGTGGCCGAAAGGGACTTGCGCAGTCCCTCGACCGGGGTGACGGTGTAGTTCGGCACCACGTCCGAACTGCCGCCGCCCGCGCCCATCGGTTCGCCAACCACGGCGCCGCCAGCCACGGCCTGCTGGGCATAGACCTGGCTGGCCTTGCCGATCAGCACCACCGACTTGAGATCGGCCGACAGCGGCAGAGCGCCGTTGTTCTGCAACAGGACCGCGCCCCTGCCCCCGATCTCGCGCGCCTTCTTCCCGCCAGCGGCAAAGTCGATTTCGCCATGTTCCAGCTTGCGGTCGAGAATGCCCAGCTTGATCGCCTGGGTGTAACGCCGTTCCAGCGCGGTGTTGATCTGGGCTTCGGTCAGCTCGCCCTTGGCCAGGGCGGCCTTGATCTTCTCGGGCGTCCAGTGCAGCGGAACCGGCATTTCATGGTCCATGCCATTGACCAGGGTCGGCACCGTGCTCTTCATCGCGAAAAAGTCGGACTGGACATAGCCGGTAAAGCCCCAGTCACCGCGCAGCACGTCGGTCAGCAGTTCCTTGCTTTCGCACGAGGACTGGCCGTTGACATAGTTGTAGGCGCACATGATCGCGGCGGCCTTGCCGCCGTGGCCCCGAAACCCTGATGTGAAAGGGGGCCGCCCTGCCAAGGGGCGCCCATCCCTCCATGACCGACCCCGAAAGCCTGCCCTACCGCCCCTGCGTGGGCGTCATGCTCATCAATGCCGAAGGGCTCGTCTTTGGCGGGCAGCGGCTTGATAACCCCGTGCCCGCCTGGCAGATGCCGCAGGGCGGTATCGACGACGGGGAAAAGCCCCGCGCCGCCGCGCTGCGCGAGCTGTGGGAAGAAACCGGCATCACCGCCGATCTGGTCGAATTCATCGGCAAGACCCATGGCTGGGTGACCTACGACCTTCCGCCCGAGCTTTTGGGCCGCGTCTGGGGCGGCAAGTATCGCGGGCAAAAGCAGAAGTGGTTCCTGTATCGCTTTCTTGGCCGCGACGATCAGGTGAACATCGCCACTGACCACCCCGAATTCAGCCAATGGCGCTGGATTTCCGCGGATGAGATGGTTGCCTCGATCGTGCCCTTCAAGCGTGCGGTCTATGAAGAGGTGGTGCGCAGCTTCCGCGGCTATCTGGCGTGAGACCGGGTCGGCCTGAAGCCCGACCTACAGAACCACGCCAATACAATCGGCGCCAGAATGGCGGTGACCACTGCGTTCAGCGCCATGCCTAGGCCCGCAAAGGCCCCTGCCGTCGGGTTGACCTGAAACGCCCGGGCCGTGCCGATGCCATGGGCTGCCACCCCCACGGCAAAGCCGCGCGCCCGCCAGTCCTTCAGCCCCAGAAGGTTCAAAAGCGGCGTCGCCACCACGGCCCCGATGATCCCCGTCAGGATCACCAGCACCGCCGTCAGCGTGGGCGACCCGCCCAGACCCTGCGAAATGCCGATGGCCACCGGCGCTGTGGCCGATTTGGGGGCCAACGAGGCCAAAAGCCCGTCCTCCACGCCAAAGACCCGCGCCACCGCCAGTGCCGTCACGACGGCGGTGAAAGACCCGGCCAAAAGGGCTGCCATTATCGGCAGCGCCGCCCGGCGCACCCGCGGCAGGTTGTCCCACAGCGGCAGCGCCAGCGAAACCGTGGCCGGGCCCAGCAGGAAATGCACGAACTGCGCGCCCTCGAAATAGGTGGCATAGGGCGTGGCCGTCAGGTGCAAAAGCCCAGCCAGACAGGCCACGGCAATCAGCACCGGGTTGGCGATGGGCGCCCTGTTCGCCGCGCGAAAGCAGGCATCGCCCAGCGCATAGGCCGCCAGCGTGGCTGTCAGCCACAAGAGGGGGCCGCGTGACAGATAGCTCCAGATTTCGGCGAAATCAGTCATCGCGGTTCCCCGTCAAGCGTGCCACCCCGGCAAAGGCCAGCGCGCCCACTGCAATCGCTGCCACGGTCGAGATCAGGATTGCCAGCAGCAGCCCCGCTCCCTGACCGCCCAGCGCGCCGAAATGGCCAACCACGCCCACCCCTGCCGGCACGAACAACAGCGACATATGCCCTAGGATGCCCCCGCACAAAGGTCGCATCAGCTCGGCCAGCCGCGGCACGGCCACAAGGGCCGCAACTAGCAGCATCATGCCCAGGACCGGACCGGGCAGCGCAAGGCCCAGACCGCGCGCGGCAGCTTCGCCGGCAAGTTGGCAAGCCATCAGAACGACAAGCGCGTGGATCATGCTGTGCTCCATCCTTTGCCTGCATGATATGCGCGGCTTGCCGCCGATGGAAAGCTTGATCGCGCCCGAACCCAGTCTTGTCGCATGGCTGACCCAGATCAAGGAAAAGACAGGTTCTTTCCTTTATATTTCTCGAAGGACGAGAAGGAGACAGTGATGAGCACGACCCATACCTTTGATGCCCTGATCCTGACCGAGCGTTTCAATACCGACTGGTCCGTGGTGGCCTATACCCTGACCGAGGGCCCGGTTGAGTTGACGCCCCCCGGAGACCGGACGGGCTTTGCCTTGGCGGAATGGGGCATTGAATATGATGATTACAATGGCGCGGTGATCTCTTTCGAAACCTCGGCCTTCGGGTCGGTGACCGATGATCTGGGTGACGAAAATCCGGTGTTCATTCAGGTCTTTGACCATGACGGGGGGCAGACAACCTGTCTGGTTGTCGACCGCCACATTCGCGGGGCCGAGGACGCCATCATCGGCTTTGATGTGATCGTGATTCCGGTCTCTGGTGCACCGCTGCCCGATTTTGCCGATGGTCAGGCCTTTGCCGACTGGCGCATCAACACGCCGCAGTTGACCCCCAGCGAGGTCTATCCCGTTGGCACGGTCTTTGCTTGGGAAGATTTCGACAATGACGCCTATGACGCGATCAACGGCACGACCGGCGCGGATACATTGGCCGGAGCCGACCAGCCCGATGTCATCAACGGACTTAGTGGCAATGACCTGCTGAAAGGCATGGGCGGGAATGACCAGTTGAACGGCGGCAATGGGGCTGACAGGCTGGAGGGCGGCGCGGGCAGCGACACGCTGAATGGCGGGGCTGGCAATGACACCCTTCGCGGCGGCACCGGCAACGAGACCGATCTCCTCAATGGCGGCGATGGCATCGACACGGTTGATTATTCCGACCTGACGATCGGTTTTCAGGCCAACGGCTTGACGGTGAACCTGCGCAACGGCACGACCACCGGCAATCCCTATATCGGGCAGGATCAGTTGACTTCGGTCGAAAATGCCAATGGTACCAATGGCGCGGATACGCTGACCGGCAACGCCGTTGCCAACCGGCTGAACGGTCTGGGTGGCAATGATCTGCTGAGCGGCGGAGATGGCAACGACAGTCTTGATGGCGGTGCCGGGCGCGATACGCTTCTGGGCGGCAACGACAATGACCTGCTTGTCGGGCGCGCCGGGACGGACCGGATGGAGGGCGGCAATGGCGCCGACAGCCTTTCGGGCGGCGATCAGGCCGATACGCTGATCGGGGGCGCGGGCCGCGACAGCCTGACCGGTGGTGCGGGCGCGGATGCCTTCGTGTTCAGCGCGCCTTTGGGGGCCAAGAATGTCGATCTTGTCACCGATTTCTCTGGCGCCGACCGGATCCATCTTGAGGCGGACATCTTCAGCGCCATCGGCAGCAGCCTGACGGCGGATGCGTTCAAGGTGATCCCCAGCGGCACCAGTTTTGCCAGTGTCGATGCCAGCGACCGGCTGATCTATCAGCAAAGCACGGGCAAGTTGTTCTATGACGCCGACGGCAGTGGCGGCGGCGCCCGCGTCCTGTTCGCTCAGTTCACGGCGGGCACGGTGCTGGCGCTGGACGATTTCCTGATGGTCTAGACGGCCCGTCGCAGGGAGGGGGCTCGCCGCGAAAAGGCAACCCGGGATCGCGCGTTGAAGAAAGCGCCTTGCGGGAGCCAGCCTGCAAGGCCTGCGCGTCAATATGTTGGGGATAAGCCGCCCATGCCAGCCATATCCTGCGCGGCTTGGTTGACTTGACCCGTGTCCCGCCCGACGATGGCAGATCAAGGGAATCAAAAGGCATAGGCGTGCGTTTTACCCGGCTGCGGCTGAACGGTTTCAAAAGCTTTGTGGACCCGACCGATCTGGTCATCCACGACGGTCTGACGGGGGTCGTCGGCCCGAATGGCTGTGGCAAGTCCAACCTTCTAGAGGCGCTGCGCTGGGTCATGGGTGAAAACCGGCCTACCGCGATGCGCGGCGGCGGGATGGAGGATGTGATCTTCAACGGTGCCGCTACTCGCACCGCCCGCCACTTTGCCGAAGTTTCGCTGGTGATGGACAATTCCGACCGTCTGGCGCCTTCGGGTTTCAACGACAGCGACACCATCGAAATCACCCGCCGCATCACCCGCGACGCCGGTTCAGCCTACAAGCTGAATTCCAAGGATGTGCGCGCCCGCGATGTGCAGATGCTGTTTGCCGATGCCTCGACCGGGGCGCACAGCCCGGCCCTTGTGCGGCAGGGACAGATTTCCGAGCTTATCAACGCCAAGCCCAAGGCCCGTCGCCGCGTGCTGGAAGAGGCCGCCGGAATTTCCGGCCTTTACGCCCGCCGTCATGAGGCGGAACTGAAGCTGACTGCCGCCGAGGCCAACCTGCTGCGCGTCGATGACGTTCTGGAACAACTGGCCCAGCAGCTTTCTGCCCTGACCCGTCAGGCAAGACAGGCCGCCCGCTATCGCGAGATCGCCGAAGAGTTGCGCCGGGTCGAGGGGCTCTTGCTGTTCCGGCGCTGGCGTGAGGCCGATCTGGCCCGGGCCGAGGCTGACGGCACACTGCGCCAGCGCGTGATCGAGGCCGCGCAGGCTGAGGCCTCTGCCCGCAATGCCAGCAAACTGCGCGAAACCGCCGAAGACGCCCTGCCGTCCAAGCGCGAGGACGAGGCGATTGCCGCTGCGATCCTGCAACGGCTGATGGTCAGCCGCGATCAGTTGGGCGAACAGGAGGCCCGCGCCCGAACCCAGATCGAAACCCTGAAAGCCCGGATCGTCGAGCTTGCCCGCGATGCCGAGCGTGAGGCCGGGCTGAACCGCGACGCGGGCGAGGTGATCGAACGGCTGGAGTGGGAGATCGAACAGCTTCAGCGCGCCCATGACGGCCATGAAGAGCGTCTGGCCGAAGCGGCCGAAGTGACCCGTGAAGCCGCCGCAATTCTGGCCGACCGGGAACAGGTTCTGACCGCGGCCACCGAAGATGCCGCTCGGCTTGGCGCGCGCCACCAGTCGGCGCAACGCTTCCTTGCCGACAGCCGCAGCGCCGTCGACAAAGCCGAGGCCGAGGCGCAACGCGCCGCCGAGGCTGTCGGCGCCGCCGAGGAAACCCTTGCCGCCAGCGCCGACGCGATGGCGCTGGCCGAGGAGGGCAAGGCCGAGGCCGTGGCCTTGGCCGAAGCCGCCGACGAGGCGCTGGCCTCTGCCGAAGAGGCCCGCGCCCTGGTGCAGGACCGCGAGTCCGAGGCCCGTGCTGCCCGCTCGGCGGCCGAAGGCGAGGCCGCCGCCCTGCGCGCCGAAGTGGCCGCGCTGGCCCGTCTGGTGCAGCGCGAGGCGACGGCAGGCAGCCAGTTGCTTGACCTTCTGACGGTCGAACCGGGTCTCGAAAAAGCCTTGGGTGCCGCCCTGTCGGATGACCTGCGCGCGCCCGTCGTGGCGGATGACCGTCCTTCCGGCTGGGTCGTCCTGCCGGACTATCCCGCCCCGCAACCCCTGCCCGAGGGCGTCATCCCGCTGTCGCGCTTTGTCGAAGGCCCTGCCGTTTTGGCCCGGCGCCTTGGCCAGACCGGCCTTGCCGACCGCGACTCTGGCCCCCGCCTGCAGCCACTTTTGCAGCCCGGTCAACGGCTTGTCAGCCGCGATGGCGATCTTTGGCGCTGGGACGGGTTTCGCGCCGGGGCCGAGGATGCGCCTTCGGCCGCCGCCCTTCGCCTGCAACAGCTGAACAAGCTGACGCAACTGAAGCGCGATCTCGAAGAGGTTGCCGCGCGGGCCGAAGGCGCTGCACAGGCCCATGCCGCGCTGCAGGCCCGGCTTGCCGATCTGGCCCGTGCCGACCAGTTGGCCCGCGATGCCCGCCGCGCCGCCGATGCTCGCGTGGCCGAGGCCAACCGCACCGCCGCCCGGGCCGAGGCCGACCGCTCGCTGGCCGCTGGCCGTCTTGAAACCGCCCGCATCTCGGTCCGCCGCTATCAGGACGAAGCGGCCGAGGCGCGCGAGCGGCTGGAAGGCGCGTTTGCCGCAGTCGAGGAGTTGGGCGATCTGGACGCGGCGCGCGATCTGGTCGAAACCGCCCGCATGGCCGTTGAGGCCGCCCGCATTACCATGATGTCGCGCCGCTCGGCCCATGACGAATTGCGCCGCGAGGGTGAGGCGCGCGTGCGTCGCCGTCAGGAAGCCACCAAAGAGCTTTCCGGCTGGAAGCATCGCCTTGATACGGCCGCAAGGCGGATTGCCGAACTGGAGGCCCGCAAGGCCGAAACCGAGGATGAACTGGCCGAAGCCTCTGCCGCGCCCGAGGAAATCGCCATCAAGCGCGAGGAACTGGCCGAAGCGATCGCCGAGGCCGAAGCGCGCCGCCAGACCGCCGCCGAGGCGCTGGCCGTGGCCGAAGGCCGTTTGCGGGAGACCCGCGATCTGGAGCGGGATGCCGAACGGCTGGCCTCTGACGCCCGCGAGATCCGCGCCCGCGCCGAGGCCCGCGCCGAGGCCGCCCGCGCCACGCAGGCGCTTGCGACCGAACGCATCGCCGAAGAGGCCGGTGCCACCCCGGCCCAGCTGCTGGATACCCTCAAGGTCGATCCTGACCGCATGCCCGACTCCGAGGCGCTGGAAAATGACGTGCAGCGCCTGA
>JALQYS010000289.1 GCA_023254015.1 Paracoccaceae bacterium | reverse complement strand
AGCGCAATCAAATCTTCCAAGCGTGAGGGCCGCGCATCTTTCAGCATGCCCTGCATGCCGCGGCTTTCAAACTGGAACACGGATTCGGTGCGACCGTCCGCAAACAATTTGTAGGTGGCTGTGTCGTCGAGTGGAATGTTTTCAAAGGCAAAGTTTTCTTGGCCTTTGTGGCGCTTGACAATCATCTCGCGCGCCAACTCCAAAATGGTCAAGGTGGCCAAGCCCAAAAAGTCGAACTTCACCAAGCCGATGGCTTCCACGTCGTCTTTGTCGTACTGACTCACAGCAGACGTGCTGCCGGGCTGCTGATAAAGAGGACAAAAATCGGTGAGCTTGCCTGGCGCAATCAAAACACCACCCGCGTGCATGCCCACGTTGCGGGTCATACCTTCTAATTTTTGTGCCAACGCCAGCAGATACCCCTCGGCTGAATGCACCGGCACGCCGCACATCGGGATCGGCTCGCCCTGATGAAACCCGCGTTTCGTCAGTGCGATGTCCAGCGCCTCTGCCGCCGCCACTGCGTCGTCAAAGAACATCTCATAGAAATCGCCCATCCGGTAGAACAAGAGGGCGCCCGGGTTGCGAGCCCTGATTTCCAGGTATTGCGCCATCATCGGCGTGACGCTGTCGTCGTTCACGATCTTCTCCCTTTACGTCGCAAGACCCTACAAAAGTGGTCCCGTGGCGAAAAGCCCGAATGCTGCAGCTAGGCAGATGCCGCGTGGGGCGTTAAGACCCATCTGGTTGCAGAAGGATGGCCGCCTTATGACGAAGACCAAGATCACCCCGGAAGAAGCGCTTGCTTATCACCTTGAACCGCGCCCCGGCAAATATGACGTGGTTGCATCCACGCCCATGGCGACACAGCGCGACCTGTCTCTGGCCTATTCGCCGGGCGTCGCCGTGCCGGTGCAGGCCATCGCGGAAAACCCCGCCACCGCCTATGACTACACTGTCAAAGGGAACATGGTGGCCGTCATCTCGAACGGTACGGCAATTCTTGGGCTGGGAAACCTTGGTGCGCTGGCGTCAAAGCCGGTGATGGAGGGCAAGGCGGTTCTGTTCAAGCGCTTTGCCGACGTGAACGCCATCGATATCGAGTTGGACACCGAAGATCCGGACGAGATCATCAAGGCGGTTTCGCTGATGGGGCCAACCTTCGGCGGCATCAACCTTGAGGACATCAAGGCGCCGGAGTGTTTCATCATCGAACAGCGGCTGAAGGAAATCATGGACATTCCGGTGTTCCATGACGACCAACATGGCACAGCGGTGATCTGCGCGGCGGGGCTTATCAACGCGCTGGAGATTTCTGGCAAGAAGATCGAAGACTGCAAGATCGTCCTGAACGGGGCAGGGGCCGCCGGGATTGCCTGCCTTGAGCTGATCAAGGCCATGGGCGCGAAGCAGGACAACTGCATCATGTGCGACACCAAGGGCGTGATCTATCAAGGTCGCACCGAGGGCATGAACCAGTGGAAATCAGCACATGCCGCCCGCACCGATGCCCGCACGCTGGAAGAGGCGATGGTGGGCGCAGACGTGTTCCTTGGCGTTTCCGCCAAGGGTGCGGTGACGCCCGAAATGGTGGCGTCCATGGCCGACAACCCGGTAATCTTTGCCATGGCCAACCCTGATCCCGAAATCACCCCGGAAGAGGCCCATGCGGTGCGCGCCGATGCCATTGTCGCCACTGGCCGCAGCGACTACCCCAATCAGGTGAACAACGTTCTCGGCTTTCCCTACCTTTTCCGGGGCGCGCTGGATATCCACGCACGCGCGATCAACGACGAAATGAAGATCGCTTGCGCCAAGGCCTTGGCAGCTCTGGCGCGTGAGGACGTGCCGGACGAGGTGGCCATGGCCTATGGCCGCAAGCTGTCCTTCGGTCGGGACTATATCATTCCGACACCTTTCGATCCGCGTCTGATCTATGTGATCCCGCCCGCTGTGGCCAAGGCGGGCATGGATACGGGTGTGGCCCGGCGGCCGATCGTTGACCTCAGGGGCTATGAGCAAAGCCTCAAGGCCCGCATGGACCCGACGGCCAGTATCCTTCAGGGCATCCACGCCCGAGCCAAGGCCGCACAGGCTCGGATGATCTTTGCCGAAGGGGATGACCCCCGGGTTCTGCGGGCCGCCGTCGCCTATCAGCGCGCGGGCCTTGGTCGGTCCTTGGTGGTTGGCCGCGAGACGGATGTGCGGGAAAAGCTGGAACTCGCGGGTCTGGCCGATGCAGTGCGAGAGTTGGAAATCGTAAATGCCGCAAATTCGCGGCATCTCGATCAGTACAAGGACTTCCTGTATCAGCGCTTGCAGCGTCAGGGGTTTGACCGGCATGACGTGCACCGTCTGGCGGCGCGGGACAGGCACGTGTTTTCCGCACTGATGTTGCAGCACGGCCATGGCGACGGGCTTGTGACCGGCGCCACGCGGAAATCGGCGCATGTTCTGTCGCTTATCAACCATGTGTTTGATGCCAAGGCGTCGGATGGCGCGGTCGGGGTGACGGCGGTTCTGCACAAGGGGCGGATCGTGCTGATCGGCGATACCCTGGTGCAGGAATGGCCCGAGCCCGAGGATCTTGCCATGATTGCGGTTCGTGCGGCTGGTGTTGCCCGCAATCTGGGTCTGGACCCGCGGGTTGCTTTCGTGTCCTTCTCGACCTTCGGCTATCCCGTCTCCGAGCGTGCGACAAAGATGCACGTGGCCCCGCAAGTTCTGGACCAGATGAAGGTCGACTTCGAATATGAAGGCGAAATGACCGTGGACGTGGCCTTGAATGCGGAGGTCATGGCACAGTATCCGTTCTGCCGGCTATCGGGTCCGGCCAACATCCTGGTGGTCCCGGCCCGGCATTCAGCCTCGATCTCGGTCAAGCTGATGCAGGAAATGGCGGGCGCCACGATCATCGGCCCGATCCTGACGGGTGTGAAGAAGCCGATTCAGATCTGCTCGACCAACTCGACGGTAAACGACATTCTGAACATGGCCGTCATGGCGGCTTGCAAGGTGGGCTGAGCGATGACGGACCATGTGTCAACACATCAGGCCGAAGATGATGCGCGCAATGAAGAAATCCTGATCTGGGTCAATGGCCGCATCGTGCCCAAGGCACAGGCGATGGTGTCGGTCTATGACTCCGGCTTCATGCTGGGCGATGGCGTCTGGGAGGGTGTCCGGCTTTACAATGGGCGCTGGGCCTTTCTTGATGAACACATCGACCGGCTTTTCGAAGCGGCAAAAGCCATCGATCTTGATATCGGGATGGGCAAACAGGACGTCACGAATGCCCTGTTAGAGACGCAAAAAGCGAACGGCATGCAGACCGATGCACATGCCCGGCTTATGGTGACGCGCGGGGTGAAAACCCGGCCGTTCCAGCACCCAAAGCTGAGTCAGCGCGGCCCGACCATGGTCATCATCATGGAGCACAGCCGCCAGAAACTGCCGCGCCCGATCCGATTGGCCACCGTGCCGCATCTGCGTGGACTGCCGATGACGCAGGATCCGAAGCTGAATTCACATTCGAAGCTGAACTGCATCCTCGCCTGCATTGCCGCCGAAAAGGCAGGTGCCGATGAGGCCTTGATGCTGGATGTGCATGGCTTTGTGAACACCACCAACGCCTGCAACTTCTTTATCGTCCGCAAGGGCGAGGTCTGGACCAGCACGGGCGACTACTGCATGAACGGCATCACCCGGCAGAAGGTCATTGATCTGTGCCGTTCCAATGGCATTCCGGTGTTCGAGCGGAATTTCAGCCTTGTCGACACCTATTCGGCCGATGAGGCCTTCCTTACAGGGACGTTCGGGGCGCAAACCCCGGTCGGCATGATCGACGGCAGGGTGATCGGTTCCGGGCAAATGGGGCCGATGACTGAACGGCTGCGTGGCCTGTACAAGAAATTGGTGGGCGCATGAAACCCGACCCCAAACGTATCGCCATGTGGTCCGGGCCGCGCAACCTGTCGACGGCACTGATGTATTCCTTTGCGGCCCGTGGGGATTGTCAGGTCTGGGACGAGCCGTTTTATGCGGCCTATCTCAAGGCGACGGGGATTATGCATCCGATGGCGGATGAGGTGATCGCTGCAGGGCTCTGCGATCCGGCGGCGGTGGCCGAGGCCTGTCTTGCGCCCCTGAAGGCCGGACAGAGCCTGTTTTATCAAAAGCACATGACGCTGCACATGATCCCCGGATTTGATCGGGCTTTCATGCGTGGGCTGACGAATGTCTTTCTGATCCGCCATCCTGCCCGAGTGATCGCCTCTTATGCGCAAAAGCGCGAATCGCCGAACCTTGCCGATATCGGCTTTGTGCAGCAGGCGGCCCTTTTCGATGAGGTGGCAGACTGGCTTGGGCGCGCGCCGGTCGTTGTCGATTCAGCCGACATCCGGGCCGACCCTCGCGGCAGCCTGTCTCGGCTTTGCGCCGCGCTGGATATTCCGTTTGTGGACTCCATGCTGCATTGGGCACCCGGTGCGAAGGCTTTTGACGGTGTCTGGGCGCCCCATTGGTATAATGCGGTCCACGCCTCAACGGGATTTGGCGATCCCGAAGGGCCACTCCCGCAGCTTTCGGGCGACATGGCTCGGCTTTTGGACGCGGCCCTGCCATATTATGAACGCGTTGCCGCCCTGGCGCTTAAGTAGCCGGGCACCACAAATGACAAAGGCCGCCCGAGGGGCGGCCTTTGTTTCACGTGAAGCAATTTCCGTTCAGCCGTTCTTGGCCACGCGCGCATTCCGCGTTGCAATCAGCCGCAGCCGCAGCGCATTCAGGCGGATGAAACCTTCGGCATCCTTCTGGTCATAGGCGCCCGCATCCTCTTCAAAGGTCACATGCTTTTCGCTGTAAAGCGAGTGATCCGACCAACGGGCAACCGTAGCCGCGCGACCCTTGTAAAGCTTGACGCGAACTGTCCCCGTCACATGCTCTTGCGTCTTGTCGATCAGGGCCTGCAGAGCCTCCCGCTCTGGCGAGAACCAGAAGCCGTTGTAGATCAGCTCGGCATAGCGCGGCATGATCGAATCTTTCAGATGGCCCGCGCCCGCATCCAGCGTGATCTGCTCAATGCCACGATGTGCCTCCAGCAGAATCGTGCCCCCGGGCGTCTCGTAGACGCCGCGGCTCTTCATGCCGACAAAGCGGTTCTCGACCAGATCCAGAACGCCAACGCCATGTTTGCCACCCAGTTCGTTGAGCCGGGTCAGGATGGATGCAGGCGACAGACGCTCGCCGTTGATCGCCACCGCATCGCCGCGCTCAAAGGTGATTTCCACCATTTCGGGCGTATCGGGGGCTTCCTCGACGGGAACCACCCGCTGCAGCACATAGTTCGGGAATTCCTCGCCCGGGTCTTCCAGAACGCGGCCCTCGGAAGAGGTGTGCAAAAGGTTTGCGTCAACCGAGAAAGGCGCCTCGCCGCGCTTGTCCTTGGCGATCGGAATCTGGTTCGCCTCGGCAAACTCCAGAAGCTTCGTGCGCGAGGTCAGATCCCACAGGCGCCAAGGCGCGATCACCCGGATCGCAGGGTCCAGCGCCGCCGCTGAGAGTTCAAAGCGAACCTGATCATTCCCCTTGCCGGTTGCCCCATGAGCCACGGCATCGGCCCCATGCTCATGGGCGATCTTCACCAGATGCTGCGAGATCAGCGGCCGGGCGATCGAGGTGCCAAGGAGGTAAAGCCCTTCATACAGCGCGTTGGCGCGGAACATCGGAAACACAAAGTCGCGCACGAACTCTTCGCGCACATCGACGATGTGGATGTTCTCCTCCTTGATCCCCATCAACAGCGCCTTGTTCCGTGCGGGTTCCAGCTCTTCGCCTTGGCCCAGGTCGGCGGTAAAGGTGATGACCTCGCAGCCATATTCAGTCTGCAGCCACTTGAGGATGATCGAGGTATCCAGCCCGCCCGAATAGGCGAGAACGACTTTCTTCGGCTTTTGCATGGGGGCCTCCTAATGCGCGCCCTGCGCTTAGCGGGAAACGGTCAAAAGGGCAAGCCGGCCGTCTATTCAACCTTGCGAACTTGCGTCTTTCGGCGCCATCGGTCACAGTTTTCCCCATGACCCAGTTTGCTGATGCCGCCCGTCTGACCACTCGCGCCCTTCGCGATCTTTTCCCGCGCACACCCCTGCAGCGCAATGATTTCCTGTCGCGAAAATATGGGGCGGAGATCTGGTTGAAACGCGAAGATCTTTCTCCCGTCCGCAGCTACAAGTTGCGCGGGGCCTGGAACGCCATGCGCAAGGTCCGCGCCGAAAACCCCGCCCAGCGCCACTTTGTCTGCGCCAGTGCGGGAAACCATGCACAGGGTGTCGCCTATGCTTGCCATCATTTTGGCGTCGAAGGCACCATCTTCATGCCGGTGACCACGCCACAGCAAAAGATCGACAAGACCCGCAGTTTCGGCGGTGACAATGTCCGCATTGTCCTGACCGGGGATTATTTCGACCAGACTTTGGCCGCCTCCCAGGCGTTTTGCATCGACAAGGGCGCCCATTTCTTGTCACCTTTTGACGACGATGATGTGATTGAAGGTCAGGCCTCGGTCGGGGTCGAGATTCTTGACCAACTTGGCCGCTCCCCCGATCTGGTCGTCCTCCCCGTTGGCGGTGGCGGCCTTGCGTCGGGCGTTACCCGATACTTGCGCGCCGTATCGCCTGAAACGGCCTTTCGCTTTGTCGAGCCGAAAGGAGGTGCAAGCTTCACCGCAGCCCTTGCGGCGCATGAACCGGTAACCCTCAGGCGCGTCGATAATTTCGTTGATGGCGCTGCTGTCGCCCGGATCGGCAACAGGACGTTTGCCGCCCTTTCCTGGGTAAACCCGGAAGAGGTTCTGGTCGTTCCCGAAGACCGCATCTGCACCACGATGCTGAGCATGCTCAACACCGAGGGCATTGTGTTGGAACCAGCCGGGGCTTTGTCTGTCGATGCCCTTGCAGATCTGTCGTCTTTCATCGCTGGCAAGACGGTTGTCTGTGTCACCTCCGGCGGAAATTTCGACTTTGAACGCCTGCCCGAGGTCAAAGAACGGGCGCAGCGTTATTCTGGCATCAAGAAATACTTCATTCTTCGCATGCCCCAACGTCCCGGTGCGCTGCGCGAATTTCTTGCGATGCTGGGGCCGGAAGATGACATTGCCCGCTTCGAGTACCTCAAGAAATCCGCCCGAAATTTCGGTTCCGTCCTGATCGGGATCGAGACACGCGAAGCAGGCAATTTCCAGAGACTGTTCGAACAGCTTGACGCCGCAGCCTTTCAGTATCGCGATATCACCCAAGACGAAATTCTGTCGGAGTTTCTGATCTGATCATTTCAGGCCTGCGCGGCGAAGAGTGCCCGGAACGGGCTCGATGAGCGCGGCTCAATCCTGAAACCCTGTCCCTCGCGCAGCTCGCAAGGTGTCACGCGGGCTAAGACCGTAGCGTGCGGCATAGCTTTGTGAAAATCGGCCAAAGTGCGAAAAACCCCATTTCAGGGCTACGTCAGTCACCGATCCTCGACCTGCAATCAGATCCGCATGCGCGCGCGCGAGCCTTTGCTCGCGCCAGTAACACAAGGGAGTGGTGTTTCGATATTGCCGGAACACCATCTGCAACCCACGAGGACTTGTTCCTGCGGCACGGGCGATCTGCTCAACCGTCAATGGCTGCTCCAGATTCGCTCCGATAAAGTCCTCCGCAAGTCGCAAATGACGTGGCCGTGGCGCGGCCCGCACCCGCCCAAGCCTGTCGCGATAGTCATTTCGATGCGCTTCAAGAAGCCCGGAAATCAACATGTCTTCGATCTGGCGCCCCATCAGGCCCGACCCCAGCGGCACCCGGCCTTGATCGGCCTCGGCCACCAGAAACAACACCATCTGCCGTAGCGTCGCGCCCCGGCCAGAGGTCAGATCCATTGGTCCCTGAAAGGCCAGTGTTTCTTCAGCCCGATGGCCCAACAGACCGGATAGGCAAGCCATCAGTGCCTGCCGGTCAATCTGAACCAGGATCTGCCGTGTACCTTCTTCCCAGATCATCGTGGTTGGCAGATGGGGGTTCAGCACCGCAGCCTGCCCTGGCGCGGTGACATAGCGATCCGCGCCATTGGCAATCGCCGCTGCTCCGGTCACCGGGATCTGCAATAGATAGAACCTGCCAAGTTCCCCCGGCGCAATCAGGGTCTTGGCGCCGTATTCGATGTAATTCAGGCTCAACCGTTCGCCGCACAAGTGATGGTGACGGGCCGTCAGGCGCGCCCCTCGTCCAATTGTGTCCAGCCGGTGCGGACAGAACACCGCAGCAACCCGCTCACGGGCTTCATCCAGATCCTCTGATTGAAACAGCGCATAAGCCCCAAGAGGCCGCTGCGTCCCAGTCTCGTGCATCGCCATCCTCCCCGATGGACAAGGCAGCCTAACATGAATCCTTTTCCCGCGACTCCTCATCCGCAGATTTTTTCGTTTTCCGGATAGTCGACCCGCTTTGCGGATAGCGTCCTTGCCGTCCTGGGCCAAGAGTTCTTGAAACTTGAAACAACAAGGAGGGCAGGATGAAGGGACTGCACGGAAAGACCGCGATCGTTCCTGGTGGAGCGACCAAGATCGGGCAGGCCATCGTGCAAGCCTTTTCAGAGGCTGGGGTCCGCGTCATGGTTGCCGATATTGCCGAGGAGGCAGGCAAGGCCATGGTGCGCGATGGTGTCGCCTTTCAGCGATGCGATCTCAGAAGCGATGAGGACATCGCGAAGCTTGTGACCGAAACACGGAAAGAATTCGGGCGGATCGACTTTCTTGTGAATGTCGCGTGCTCCTATCTCGACAATGGTGCGGCAACCACGCGCGCGGACTGGTTGACGGCCCTCGATATCAACATCGTCGGCTCCGTCATGTTGATGCAGGCTGCAAGGGCCGACCTCGCGGCAACCCGGGGGGCCATCGTCAACTTCGGCTCAATTTCGTCACGGGTGGCCCAGGCAGGCCGCTGGGTTTACCCGGTATCCAAGGCCGCGATCCTGCAACTGACCCGTAACCAGGCGATGGATCTCGCGCCAGACGGTATCCGCGTCAACGCTGTCTCGCCGGGCTGGACCTGGTCCAACATCATGGACCAGCTCACCGATGGAAACCGCGCCAAGACCGATAGCGTCGCTGCACCGTTTCACCTTCTTGGCCGGGTTGCCAACCCCGAGGAAGTGGCGTCGGCCGTCCTCTTTCTTTGCTCAGATGATGCAAGTTTCATCACCGGTACCGATCTTTGCGTTGATGGCGGTTACTCCGCCATGGGTCCGGAACAGGCCGTGCCGGCCATTCCAAAGCTTATGTCCTGATGCTCTTCGTCGACTTCGTCGCTCATCGCTGGCGTCGCGAAGAGAAGCCGAAGGCGCCCGATGAGCCGTGGAACCAGAAAAAATCAACAGGGAAGCGAAATGCGGAAATTCACCATTATCGGCGGCGGGCAATCCGGTCTCATGGTTGCCATCGGCTTGCAAAAGGCGGGGCATCAGGTGCGCGTTGTCCAGAACCGCACGGCGGAAGATATTGAAAATGGCCGTGTCCTGTCCAGCCAGTGCATGTTCTCGAACGCCGTCCAGCACGAGCGCGATCTCGGGATCGATTTCTGGTCCGACATCTGTCCTCCGGTCGAGGGCATCAACTTCATTGTCCCAAATCCCGATGGTTCCGGCAGCAAGCTGATCGACTGGGCCGGTCGTCTGGACAGGAACGCCTGTGCTGTCGATCAGAGAGTGAAAATGCCTCGCTGGATGGCCGAATTCCAAAGGCTTGGCGGCCAACTCGTCATCAAGGATGCCGGCCTGGCCGATATCGACGACTATGCCCGGCATGACGATCTGGTGATCGTCGCCTCCGGCAAGGGCGAAGTTGGCCAGATGTTTTCCCGTGACGCCAGCAAGTCAGCCTACGACAAACCGATGCGCGCGCTCGCGCTTACCTATGTCAAGGGCATGACCCCACGTGAGCCCCATTCCGCTGTTGAGTTCAACCTGATCCCCGGGGTGGGCGAGTATTTCGTCTTTCCTGCGCTCACCACGACAGGCCCCTGCGAAATCATGGTTTTCGAGGGAATTCCGGGTGGCCCGATGGATTGCTGGGCCGATGTGAAATCGCCCGAGGGGCATCTTGCCAAGTCAAAGGAAATCCTAAGGACCTACCTGCCCTGGGAATACGAACGGTCAAAGGACTGCGTGCTGACCGATGACAACGGGATTCTCTCGGGCCGATTTGCCCCCACGATCCGACACCCCATCGGCACTCTTCCATCGGGCCGAAAGGTGATGGGGCTTGGTGATGCTGTCTGTCTGAACGATCCCATTACGGGCCAAGGTTCCAACAATGCCGCCAAGGCTGCGGCGATCTATCTCAAGCGTATCCTCGCCCACGGGGACCGGCCCTTTGACGAAGGGTTTATGCAATCGACATTCGACGAGTTCTGGGATTATGCCCAATGGGTTGTGCAATGGACCAACATGCTGCTCCTGCCGCCCCCGCCGTTCATTCTTGACATCATGGGCAACGCGCAGGGCCTGCCGAAACTGGCCCATCGCATGGCGAACGGTTTCGATGACCCCCGGGACTTCTTCCCCTGGTTCGCCGATCCGAATGCCGCTTCGTCCTATCTCACCGAACTCAAGGCGGCTTGACATGTCTGCCCCTGTTGATTCCGCCAGTTTCCGCGCTGCGATGGCCCGTTTTCCCGGGGCAGTCACCATCGTGACCACTGGCAGGGGCCAGGGTCGCCGCGGCATCACGGCTACGGCGGTCTGCTCTGTCACGACCGAACCGCCCAGCCTTCTGGTCTGCCTCAATCGCAAGACCGGCACATGTTCTGCGGTGGCCGAAAGCGGTTGCTTCAGTGTCAACCTCTGGCCTCACGACTGTGCATCTCTCGCAGTGGTCTTTGCTGGGGCCTCAGGGGCCACTGGCGCCGAGAAATTCGAAACAGGTGACTGGTCTGAGGATGGGCGGGGCCTGCCGGTTCTTTCGAATGCGATCACGGCCTTTTCCTGCGACGTCACCGACTCCATGGTGGTGGGCTCACACCTGATCTTTGTCGGAAAAGTCGTCGCAATGGCGCGGGCCGAGGGCGCTTCGCTGATCTATCAGCAGTCACGCTTCCATCATCTGGAACAGGCGTAATCGCTTCCGGGGTCGGATGTTTTTTCGGGTGGGCCGTGGAATCGTGGCCTGCCCCTCTATTGGCGTCTTGCATGGAAATCAGGCCGTGTTAGCCCTGAGCGGACAGTCAGCCCCTGAGGTTTCCCATGCCTGAACCGCGCGCCCGTGATCTTGGACTCCCCTTTCCCGGCACTCCCGGACCGTTCAATGCGATTACGGACGTCGCGGGCGTCACGGTTGGCTATTCGACACTTGTCGATGCTGAAAGACATATGCGAACCGGTGTCACAGCTATCATTCCGCGCATGGATCATGGGAGGCCAGAGCCGGTCTGGGCAGGTCAGGCCACGCTGAACGGCAACGGCGAAATGACCGGAACGCACTGGATCAACGACGGAGGCTATTTTCTCGGGCCGGTCCTCATCACCAACACTCACGGTATCGGTGCCACCCATACCGGTGCCACCCGCTGGATGATAAACCGTTATGCCGAGCACTTCCGCGATACCATCGCATGGGCCATGCCCGTCGTCGCCGAAACCTATGATGGGATCCTCAATGATATCAACGCTATGTTCGTGCAGCCCGAACATGCTCTCGAAGCCCTCAACAGTGCCTCATCAGGCCCATTGGCCGAAGGCGCTGTCGGCGGCGGTACTGGCATGGTTGCATACGAATTCAAGGCCGGAACAGGCACCGCCTCGCGCCGGGTTGCTGTTGGGGGTGTGACCTACACGGTTGGTGTGCTGGTGCAAGCCAACCACGGCAAACGTCCCTGGCTCAATGTCCTTGGTCAACCGGTCGGAAAACTCATGCCGTTCGAGGGACTTGTTTCACGTGAAACAGGATCGATCATCGTCGTGATCGCCACGGACGCACCGCTGTCCACGATCTCGCTGCGTCACCTCGCGCGCCGGGCGAGCTTGGGGCTTGGCCGTGGTGGCACGCCGGGCGGCAATTCGTCGGGGGATATCTTCCTCGCCTTCTCCACCGCCCCCTTCGGCCCCATGCCTCAGGCGGCTTCCTCCCTCGCAAGCCGAACCGAACTCAACGCTGAAAACATCGACCCGATCTATCTCGCCGCCGTCGAAGCGGTCGAGGAATCCGTCATAAACGCCATTGTCGCCGGAACGGACACCCCTTGCTTCCGCTTCCCGGGCAAGGTCATTCCCGGTATCGATCGCGCGGCGCTGGCGGCCCTCTTCCGCGAAGAGTGACCGGCACGGTCTCGATGAGCGTCAGCGCCGGCCTTCGAAAAACTGCGCAATCCGCTCGGCAATCACGCCACTGTCGGCCTTGACCTCAAGCGAGCCGCGCGCCCTTGCCACCACTTCCGGCGGCAAGGCATCCGCATATTCCTCCACAAGATCGGTGATGAAGCCGTGGCTCATCTCCGGATGATATTGCGTTGTCATCACCCGCCCCGGAATCGCAAAACTTCCCACGGGGCAGTCGGGATTGCCTCCCAGCACCACAGCATCAGGCGGCAGGGCAACGACCTGCTCAAAGTGGCTGCCGTAAAGCTTCATCGCAACGCCTTCGATCTCGGTCTCCACCAGTCCAAAGACCCAACCGCCAGGATTCTTGTCCACGTCGCCCCCCAGCGCCAGAGCAATCGCCTGATGACCGAAACAGGCCCCGAAAACTGGCTGACCCTCAGCGACCAACTTTCGGATCAGATCAAACAACTCGCCCACCCAAGGGTCCTTGTCATGCACCGAGGCCGGGCTTCCACCAATCACCCAACCGTCGAATCGCGCCCCCTCCGGTGGGAAAACGCCGTCCTTCACAGGAAAAACCGTAACATCCCACTCGGGGCGCACCGAATGGATCATTGTCGTGAACTTCTCGCCATCCTTCGGCCGCGCCTGTGCAAATTCCGATTCGTCCGTGTTGGTCATCAGCACCGCAATATGCATGATCTTCCCACTTTACATATTTATGAACAAGTTTAGTATATTTTGAAATCAACGATGCGACAAGGGAGAGTGTGCATGACTGTCTGGACCCCCACGGATGACGGCCATGCCGACCTTGGAAGCCACGACAGCTTCCTCAGCGGCCCTCCGCACAACACCTTCAAACGGTTGCGCGACGAAGATCCGATGCACTGGTCCGACTGGTCGGGTGGCGAAGGCTATTGGTCTGTTACCCGCCACGAAGACATCACCTTCCTGAACGGCAAACCTGAAATCATGTCCTCCGCCCGCGGCATCCGCATGGAGGACCAGACCTACGAAGAATACCTCGCCCGCCGCACCTTTCAGGAAACCGACGCGCCCGAGCATATGCAGACCCGGATCAAGGTCGCCAAAGCCTTCTCCAAACCGGTGATTGCCCAGTTCGAACCGATCATCCGCGATCTCTGCGCCCCGATCCTGGACGAGGCGCTTGCCAAGGGCACCTTCGACGCCACCAAGGAGATCGCCCGTCAACTGCCGATGCGGATGCTCGGCCGTATCCTTGGCACGCCGGACGAAGACCTGCCCTGGCTGGTGGAAAAGGGCGATACGCTGATCGCCAACACCGACCCAGATTTCACCCAGCATGTGCTGGACAAGATGACCACCGATGAATTCCGCATGATGCCCTTCAACTCGCCCGCGGGGGCAGAGCTGTTCGTCTATGCCAAGGATCTCCTGAAGAAAAAGGAAGCGTCCGGCGACACCTCTGGCATCCTGCACCTGATCCGCCAGCCGGGGCCAGATGGCTCTGTCATGCCAGAGCATGAATTCCGCAACTTCTTCTGTCTCCTGGTCGCCGCGGGCAATGATACCACGCGCTATTCCATCGCCGCCGGGATCCAGGCCCTTTGCCACCAGCCCGAACTTCTGGGCCAGATGCAGGCCGGCGGCGCCGTCTGGGAAACGGCTGCCGACGAAATCATCCGCTGGGGCACCGCCACCACCTATTTCCGCCGCACCGCCGCGCAGGATTTCGAATTCCATGGCCGTCAGGTGAAAAAAGGCCAGAAAGTCATTCTCTGGTGGGCTAGCGGCAACCGCGACGAGCGCGTGTTCGACGACGCCTTCCGCGTCAATCTCTTCCGCAGCCCCAACCGCCATGTGTCCTTCGGTCAGGGCGGCCCGCATGTCTGCCTTGGCATGTGGCTGGCCCGGCTGGAGGTGCGCGTGCTGTTCGAAGAGCTTGCCAAACGCATCAAGTCCATCGAACCTGCGGGTCCGCACAAGTTTCTGAGGTCCAATTTCATCGGCGGGATCAAGGAACTGCCGGTCACCGTGACAATGCAATAAGCGGCGAAAGACCGCATTACAGGGAGTAAACCATGACGGACCGCCTCCGCGCGATGTTCTGTGACCATCTGTCAATCATGCGCGGCAAATACCTGCCCGCGTCCAAGATGCGCGACGATGAAAGCCGTTTCGCCCGCCCCACCTTTTCAGTGCATTACGACAAGGACCTCTTGATAGAAGCCCCCGGGACCCAATGCCTTGAGGGCATCCCCGACATGGCCCTGCGCTGGAAGGGTGACGAAATCCGCCAGGGCTGGGAGCCGGGCACCAAAGTTGTCTTGGGCGATCTTTACGGCGGCGATGGCACGCCTGTGCCGATGTGCCCGCGCAGCGCCTTGAAGCGTGCGGTTGCGGGGTGGGAAAAGCACGGGCTGACGCCCAAGGTCGGCATCGAACTGGAGGCCTACGCCTTTGTCCACAACGCCGATGGCCAGATTGTCCCCTATGACACGCCCGGCGGCGTGGTTTACGGCACCGGCAACTTCACCGACCCGCGCCGCTTTACCGATGCGATCTGGAACAAGGCGCAGGAAATCGGTCTGCCCCTGGACCTCATCACCGCCGAATATGACAGCCCTCAGTTCGAATTCACCCTGACCTTTGACACCGCGGTGGAGCATGTCGATACCGTCGTCCTCTTCCGCCAGATGGCGCGTGAAATCGCGTTTGATCACGGCATCATCCTGACCTTCCTGCCGAAACCGCACCTGAACAAGGGCGGCTCGGGCATGCACGTCAACTTCTCGCTGACCGATCGCAAGGAACATAACGCCATTGCCAACGGCGACTGGGGCAACCCCGACAATCTGAACGAGGTGGCGCGTGGCTGCATCGCCGGCTGGATGAAGCATCACAAGGGCATGGCCGGACTGGTCGCGCCGAACGCCCTGTCCTATTTGCGCCTGCAACCGGCCAGCCTTTCCGGCTATTGGTGCAACTGGGGCGGCGACAACCGAAACGTGACGGTGCGCGTTTCGGCCGAGGGCGGCAAGAAGGCCCGGCTCGAACACCGCATGGCCGATGCCGCCGCCAACCCCTACACCGTTGTCGCCACCGTTCTGCAGGCCGCCCTTCTGGGCTATGAAGGCAAATATGACCTTCAGCCCCGCGAAACCGGCGACGGATTTACCGGCAATGACGCTGAATATGGCGTGGCCGCCAGCCTGACCGAGGCGCTGAATGACCTTGAGGCCGACACCGCCCTGACCCAAGCCGTGGGTGCCGGCCTGGTGGAAAACCACCTTTTCATGAAACGCGCCGAGGTTGAAAAGACTGCCGCTCTCGAGGGCGACGCCCTGCGCGACTGGTATATCTGGTATATTTGAGGACCCCATGAAAGCCACCTGGATCCTGCCCGACGGGCAACACATCACCGCCGAAGTCCGCGAGGGCCAAAACCTGATGGAAGCCGCCGTCGCCAACACCATTCCCCGCGTCGTGGGCGAATGCGGCGGCTCGCTCTCTTGCGCCACCTGCCATGTCGTCGTCAGCCCCGACTGGGCTGCCAAGACCGGCAGCGTCGGCGAGTTCGAGGATGCCATGCTCGACGTGGCCGAGGCCGAACGCCAGCCCACCTCGCGCCTGTCCTGCCAGATCAAGATGAGCGCCGATCTGGATGGCATCGTTCTGATTGTCCCGCAATAGGGACACGCGCCAAGGCGGTTTGCACGTCCGATCTGATCGAACGCCAGGCGGTCAGCTGTGTTGCAAGCCTTTGAAACCCGGTGGTTTATCCTGACCTCCAGTTTCCGAAGGCCGCCCGGAGCCGGTGGTAGCCCTCACCACCGGCAGAAGGCAGAATGACAAGTGAAACTTGCCAATTGCCGACAAAACTTGATTTCCTTCCCCACAGCTTGCCGTCACAATCCCGCCCAAACAGACCAAGGGGCGAAAGATGCGAAACGGCGGGCATGTTCTGGTGGAAAGCCTTGTGGCGCTTGGGGCAACCAAGGCGTTTGGTGTTCCGGGCGAAAGCTATCTGGCGGTTCTGAACGCCCTGCATGACACCCGGGGGAAACTGGATTTCGTCCTCTGCCGCAACGAAGGCGGCGCGGCCTTTATGGCTGCCGCCTATGGCAAGCTGACGGGCCAGCCCGGCATCTGCATGGTCACCCGCGGCCCCGGCATCACCAATGCCTCGATCGGGATCCATACCGCCATGCAGGATTCCGCGCCCATGGTGGTTTTTGTCGGCCAGGTCGGCACCGACATGAAGGGCCGCGAGGCGTTTCAGGAAATCGACTACCGCGCGGTGTTCGGCACCATGGCGAAATGGGTGGTCGAGATTGACGATGTGGAACGTGTCCCCGAGATTCTCTCCCGCGCCTGGATCACCGCCAGCACGGGGCGCCCCGGCCCGGTCGTCGTGGCCCTGCCCGAGGACATGCTGACCAGCGAAACCGACGTACCCGCGCTGACCGGCCCGGCCCGCATCGCCGAACCCGCGCCCGAGGCGGACGCCCTGCGCGATGCCCTGGCGTTGTTGTCCGGCGCTAAACGCCCGGCGATCCTTCTGGGAGGCTGCAACTGGACCGAGACGGGCAAGGCGGCGCTGAAGGCTTTTGCCGAGGCTTCGGATATCCCGGTGGTCGCGGCCCTGCGCTATCAGGACATGTTCGACAACCACTCGCCCTGTTATGCGGGCGATCTGGGCTTGGGTCTGGCGTCGGGCGTGCGCAAGACCATGGCCGAGGCTGACGTGGTTCTGGCCCTGAACACCCGCTTTGGCGAAATCTCGACCGAGGGTTACACCCTGTTCAAGGTGCCGGTGCCCGACCAAAAGATCATTCACGTTCACGGCTCTGACCGCGAGATTGGCAAGGTCTATGTGCCCACCATCGGCATCCACGCCGGTCCGAACGCCTTTGTCGCCGCGCTGACCCCGGTCAAGGGCGATTGGGCAGCCTGGCGGGCGCGGGCGCGGGCGGATTACGAGGCGACTTTCGATCTGCCGGCCCAGCCCTCGCCGGTGGACATGGTGCAGGTCACGGCGCATCTGAACAAGGTGCTGCCCGCGGATGCCATTCTGACCAATGGCGCGGGCAACTTCACCATCTGGCCGAACAAATTCTTCAAATTCGGCCCCAAGGCCCGGCTTCTGGCGCCGCAATCGGGGGCCATGGGCTATGGTCTGCCCGCCGCCGTGGCCGCCAAAGTGGCCTGCCCGGATCGGACGGTGGTCTGCTTTGCCGGCGATGGCGATTTCCAGATGAACTGTCAGGAGCTGGGAACGGCCATGCAGGCCGGCGCGCAGCCCATCATCCTGATCCTGAACAACGGCACTTATGGCACGATCCGGGCACATCAGGAGCGGAACTATCCCGCCCGCGTCTCGGGCACCGACCTGGTGAACCCTGATTTCACCGGCCTTGCCCGCGCCTACGGCTTCCATGCCGAGCGGGTTGAGACGACGGCCGATTTCGCCGCCGCCTTTGACCGGGCGCTTGCGTCGAAAACCGGGGCGGTCCTGGATCTGAACATCTCGCCCGAGGCGCTGACCCCGCGCGTGACGCTCAGCCAGATGCGCGCCAATGCGCTGGCGGCCAGGAAATGACCATCCGTCTGGGGGCAGATATCGGTGGCACCTTCACCGATATCGCCTTGGAGGTGGAGGGCCGCTTCCACTCCACCAAGGTCCTGACCAATTACGCAGCACCCGAGCAGGCCATTCTTGACGGGATGCGGATCGTACTGGCCGAGGCCGGGCTTGCGCCCTCTGACCTTCACATTGTCATCCACGGCACCACACTGGCAACCAATGCGCTGATCGAAAGGCGCGGGGCGAAAACGGCCTTTGTCACGACCGAAGGCTTTCGCGATGTCCTCGAGATGCGCACCGAAAGCCGGTTCGACCAGTATGATCTGAACCTTGTGCTGCCCGCGCCTTTGGTCCCGCGCGAGGACCGGTTTACCGTGCGGGGCCGTATCGGCGCGCAGGGGCAAGAGTTGGCGCCGCTGGATGAGGCGGGGTTGCAGGCGATTGCCGACCAGATCGCGGCAGGCGGTTATGGGGCGGTGGCGATTGGGTTCATTCATTCTTACATGAACGGCGCACATGAGATGCGGGCGCGCGAGATCATCGCGGCCAAGGTCTCGGTCCCCGTGTCGATTTCGTCCGAAGTCTCGCCGCCGATGCGCGAGTTTGAACGCTTCAACACCGTCTGCGCCAATGCCTATGTGCGCCCGCAGATGGCCGACTATCTGGGTCGCCTGCATGTGCGGCTGAAAGAGATCGGCGCGGCGTGCCCGGTCTTCATGATCCATTCCGGCGGCGGTCTGATCTCGGTTGAAACTGCGTCGGAATTCCCGGTGCGGTTGGTCGAAAGCGGCCCTGCCGGCGGGGCGATTTTCGCCGCCGATGTGGCGCGGCGCTTTGGGCTTGAAAAGGTGGTCAGCTTTGACATGGGGGGCACCACGGCCAAGATTTGCCTGATCGAGGATTTCGCGCCCAAGACCGCCCGCACCTTCGAGGTGGCCCGCAGCACGCGTTTTGCCAAAGGCTCGGGCATGCCCATTTCGATCCCGGTGATCGAGATGATCGAGATCGGCGCGGGCGGGGGATCAATTGCCTGGGTCGACAGTCTGGGCCGCATCCAGACCGGACCGGAATCGGCGGGTTCGGAGCCGGGGCCTGCCTGCTACCAGAGGGGCGGTCTGCGGCCCACGATCACCGATGCCGATCTGGTTCTGTCCAAGCTTGACCCTGAAAATTTTGCCGGGGGGGCGATCCGGCTTTCCACGGAAAACGCCCTTGCCGCCGTTGCCCGCGATGTGGGCGACAAGCTGAACCTCGGGGCCGAGGCGGCGGCTTTTGGCATCTGCGAGGTGGTCGATGAAAACATGGCCAATGCCGCCCGCGTACATGCGGTGGAAAACGGCAAGAACATCTCCGACAATGTGATGATCGCTTTTGGTGGCGCGGCCCCCCTGCATGCGGCGCGGCTGTGCGAAAAGCTGGGGATTGACCGCTGCCTTGTGCCGTCGGGGGCTGGCGTGGGGTCTGCCATCGGGTTCCTGAAAGCCCCCTTCGGATATGAGGCTTTGGCGTCAAAGGTCACCCGGCTT
>JALQYS010000246.1 GCA_023254015.1 Paracoccaceae bacterium | reverse complement strand
TGGTCATGAAATTGAAGGGGGGAAGGTTCAGAAGCGAAAGCGTCGCCGTCAGGCTGGACCGGGTTCTGAGCCGGATCTCGGCGCGAGCGGGCTTGGCGGTGACGTCGGGGACGGCAAAGACCGACCCGGCCACGTCGATCTTGCCGCCCTGGGGCGCGGTGACCTGACCCTCGGACATGACCACGGTATAGGTCAGCCCCTCGATGGTGGAATAGCCCTTGCCCGCCTGAATGGGCGGCAGCGTCGGCAGAAAGCGCACCTCGGCCCCGTCAAAGCTGTAGGACAGATGCAACCGGGGTTCGCTGCCCGGCGCAAGGCGCAGCGCCGCGCGGATATCGCTCAGCTTGCCTTGCAGGATGTTGCGGCCGATCCAGTCACGGGTCTTGGCCAAGAGCTTCCTTGGCCAAAGCGCGATCAGCCGGTCATGGGCGATCTGGTTCAGCGTCAGGTCCAGCGCCGCCGTCCAGCCCGCCGCATCCGCGCCGATCCGCCCTTTCAGCACCATGCGGCGGCCCTGCTCGGCCAGAGCCATCTGTCCGATCTCGATCTGAAAGGGCTCAAGCGTCAGCCGGGTGTCCAGCGCGCCGGACGAAAAGCGCACCGGCTCGGCAAAGACCCCCTCGGGATCGATCATCACGCTTTCAAAGGTGATCTGGCTGACAAAGGCCTTCGGCAAGGCGCCCGACAGCGGCCCCGACATCCGGCGACCGTCGGCCCCGACCAGATAGCTTTGCCCGCTGGCCTTGGCGCGCAGGGTGGGGCTTTCGATGTCAAGGTGGGAAAGCCGCATCTCGCCGGTCTTTGCCAGATACTGGATGCCCAGCCCCGCACGATCAAAGGCCACGGGCGCGGCCGCGGCGGTGGGCCGCAAGACGCCCTCCCCGATGTCCAGCGTGCCGTCCAGCGTTTCGATGCCCTGATCGGACAGACTGGCGGCCAGACGGCCCGTGATCGCCGCCTCAAGGCTGCCCAGAGGCGCCAGAAGCGGGGCCTGCACGGCCAGATCGGCCGCTTCGATGTTGCGGAACTCGACCGTCAGCCGCGCCTTCGGGGCGGCCTTGTCCGAGACCACCTGCACGACCGCCCGGCCGGTGCGGTCATCCGCCCCCTGCATGGTCACCGCCAGCTCGGCCGCCAGCGCGTCGGGCCGGTTCTCGATGGTCAGCCGCCCGTCCCCCAGCACAAAGCGACGCCCCGTGCGCTGGTCGCTGAGCGTCAGCGTCAGCGCCTCGGCCTCGATCCGGGTCAGGCCCTGCCACTCGGGCGCGGCCAGAAGCCGGTCGGCGATGTCGAAAAGATCGGCAAAGCTGCGCAGCTGCGGCGAGAACCCGCCGCCCCCCAGCGAGAAATCCAGCCGCCCCTCGGCGTCGCGCGCCACCGCCAGACGCGCGCCGATGATCCGCAGCGCGGAAAGCCTCGCCTCGCCCGACAAGAGCGCCGTCCCCTGCAGCGCCAACCGCACCTCGGGCAGCGTCAAAAGCGCCTCGCCCCCGGTTTTCAGCAGACGCACATCCTCCAGCCGCAGGCGTGGGACATAGTCGCGGTCCAAAGACAGATCGACCGCCCCCAGAACCACCGAACTGCCCGGCAAGGCGTTGGCAAGGCCCCGGTTCAACCGCGCCTCGACCTCGGCCACCACCCAGACCGGCAGCGGGATGGACCGCCCGATCAGGCTGTAGCCGCCAGCGATCAGCACCAGCACCAGCGCAAGAAACCCCAGCCGCCAGCGAAGGCCCGTCCGGCTGCGGCGGCGCCCGGGCACCGCGCCGCCTGCCGCCGGCACGTCCTCGCCGCTTTCCTCGCGCATGTCTTCCGTCTTGCCGCTCATGCACCCTGCCCGCCCGCTCCATAGCCGGGCCGCGCCCCTTTTCGGGGCCATTTGGTCTGGCTTGCCTTTATCTTTGGCGAAAGGCAACTAGATCGGCGCAGAGATGATCCCCTTATGGCAAGGAGCCGCCCATGATAACCGCCGGCCAGACCGCCCCCGATTTCACCCTGCCCCGCGATGGCGGCGGCAGCGTCACCCTGTCCTCCTTCCGTCCCGGCAAGGTGGTGCTATATTTCTACCCCAAGGACGACACGCCCGGCTGCACGCTGGAGGCCCAGGACTTCACCGCCCGCGCCGCAGAATTTGCCGCCGCCGGCACCACGGTGATCGGCCTGTCCAAGGACAGCGTCAAGGCGCATGACAAGTTCTGCAAGAAACACGGGCTGGCCGTGATCCTCGCCTCGGACGAGACGGGCCACACCTGCGAGGATTACGGCGTCTGGCTGGAAAAAAGCATGTATGGCAAGACCTACATGGGCATCGAACGCACCACGGTGCTGATCGACGGCACGGGCAAGGTGGCGCGGGTCTGGAACAAGGTATCGGTCAAGGGCCACGCCGACGAGGTGCTTGCGGCCGCGCAGGCGCTGTAGGGCGGGGCTGCGCGCGGGGGGCGCCCAACGGCTTTTCGTCGAAAAGCCGGCCTTCCCCGCCCACTGACGGCTTTTCGGCGAAAAGCCGTCGCACCCGCGACTTGCGTGATTCCCCCTTGAGCTTGGCCGCGCAAAGCGGTTTCACCCAAGCCCAGATGCCACATTCCCCTTCCTGCAGGACGCCATGACCCGAACCCTCGCAGACATGGCCGTCGAGGTGCTGACCACCGCCGACGGCCGCGCCAAGACCGCCGTTTCGCACGCCCATGCCGCCACATGGTTCGCCGCCCGTGCCGCGGGCCAACCCCTGCCGATCGGCAAGGCAAGCCCCCCGCCCTTTCCCGCCCGGCCCGAGCGTCCCGAACTTCTGCCCCCGCGCGAGGTGCCGCGCCGCCGGCCCGGATCGCCCGCAGGCCGCATCGCGCTCTTGCACGCGGTGGCCCATATCGAGCTGAACGCCGTCGACCTGCACTGGGACATCATCGCCCGCTTCACCGATCACCCGATGCCGCTGGGCTTTTATGACGACTGGGTCAAGGCGGCGGACGAGGAATCGCGGCATTTCAACCTCGTCTGCGACCGGCTTGAGGCACTGGGCAGCCATTACGGCGCCCTGCCCGCCCATGCCGGCATGTGGCGCGCGGCCGAGGACACCCGGACCGATTTCAAGGGCCGCCTTGCCGTGGTGCCGATGGTGCTCGAGGCGCGGGGCCTTGATGTGACCCCCGGTATGATCGAGATCTTCGACCGGGCAGGCGACCCCGAGACCCGCGCCGCGCTGGAGGTGATCTATGCCGAGGAAGTCGGCCATGTCGCCTATGGCTCCAAATGGTTCAACTGGCTTTGCGGACGCGAGGGGCTGGACCCGAAAGAGACGTTCCACGATCTTGTACGAACGTACTTCCACGGCAGCCTGAAACCGCCGTTCAATGAGGAAAAGCGCGCCGAGGCCGGACTTCCGCCAGATTTCTACTGGCCCCTCGCCGAGCGCGATGACCGGGAAAGCTGATTGGGAAAGCTGACCGGGTCGGCAGGAATTTGCCGATTTTCCCGGTCAAACCGGCGCCGCGCCCCGCCTCACCTGCAAAGCTGTTGCGACAGGCGGACCCGCCCGCTAAGCAAATCGCGCCGAACCTTGGCAGATCCCCGGGCAGCGCCCAACCTCGCCTTTTTCTGTGACAACAAACGGAACAGTGCCTCGTGCTCACGCGCCTTGCCTATCGGATCAACCAGACGCTGGAACTGTATCTGCCCGAACAGCGCCTGTTTCTGAAATCCGACACCGAGACCCGGTTCATCCGGCTGCGCCCGGCAACCCAGGCGATCGCCATCGCCGTGGGGGGACTCGCCCTGGCTTGGACGATCCTCGGCACGGCGATCCTGCTGTTCGATTCGATTTCAGCCGGGTCCAGCCGCGAACAGATCCTGCGCCAGCAGACGCTTTATGAAGAGCGGATGAACGCCCTGTCGGCCGACCGCGATCTGCGCGCCGAAGAGGCGGCCAGCGCGCAGGAGCGGTTCAACCTGGCGCTGGAACAGGTGGCCTCGATGCAGGCGCGGCTTCTGGCCTCGGAGGACCGGCGGCGCGAGCTGGAGACCGGCATCGACGTGATCCAGAACACCCTGCGCCGCACCATCCGCGAGCGCGACGAGGCCCGCGCGGAACTGTCACAACTGCAGGTGGCCAACGCCGGCGGCAGCGGCCGCACCGCCGAGGCCAAGGCCGAAGATACCGTCGCCACGCTGGAATTCCTGACCTCCAGCCTTGACGGCACCGCGCGCGAGCGTGACCGGATACAGGGCGCGGCCGACAAGGCGGCCGAGCGCGCCGAACAGATCGCCCGCGAAAAGCAGGATCTTGAACTGCGCAACGAGGCCATCTTTGCCCGTCTGGAAGAGGCGCTGACCGTCTCGGTCGAGCCTTTGGAAAAGATGTTCCGCGAGGCGGGCATGGACCCGGACGACCTGCTGCGCACGGTGCGCAAGGGCTATGGCGGTCAGGGAGGCCCGCTGTCGCCCATCGCCCTGTCGTCCAAGGGCGCGGCCTCGGTCGAGGAGTTGCGCGCCAACGCCATTCTGGCCGGGCTGGACGAGATGAACCTCTACCGCCTCGCCGCCTTCAAGGCTCCCTTCTCGACGCCGGTCACCTCGGGCAATGTGCGCTGGACCTCCAGCTACGGGCGGCGCAACGACCCCTTGGGTGCTGGGTCGCGGATGCATGAGGGCACCGACATCGCCGGGCCTTATGGCACGCCGATCTATGCCACTGCCGACGGGGTCGTGACCTTCGCCGGCTGGTCCTCGGGCTATGGGCGTCTGGTCAAGGTCCAGCATGCCTTTGGCATCGAAACCCGCTATGGCCATCTCGCCCAGATCCGGGTGGACGTGGGACAAAAACTGTCGCGCGGCGATCGGATCGGTGATATGGGCAACTCAGGCCGGTCCACCGGCACGCATCTTCACTACGAGGTCCGGATTGGCGGCGGCGCCGTCAACCCGATGACGTTCATAAAGGCAGCGAACCATGTTTTCTAAGAGCCGCATCAACGAACCCGGTCCCGCCAAGGCAGCCGATGCCGACAAGCCCAAAGGCGCAGACACCCCGGTGGCAAAGCCCTCGATGGACTTCACGCCGTCGGCCCCGAAGGGCAAGGTGGCGGCCTCGGTCCTGTCGGCCGATCTGACCGTTGTGGGCAATCTGCGCACCACCGGCGATATTCAGGTGGAAGGCACCGTCGAGGGCGACATCCGCGCCCATCTTCTGACGGTTGGCGAAACCGCCACCATCCGCGGCGAAATCGTGGCCGATGACATCGTGGTCAATGGCCGCGTGATCGGCCGGGTGCGGGGCCTGAAAGTGCGGCTGACCTCGACCGCCAAGGTCGAAGGCGACATCATCCACAAGACCATCGCCATCGAATCGGGTGCCCATTTCGAAGGCTCGGTCCAGCGTCAGGACGATCCGCTGTCGACCGGCCGCCCGCCCATGGCGCAGTCGCGCATCGTGCCGCAGGCCCCGGCTCTGGGCGAAGAGCCCTGATCGACGTTCCCAGCCTGTCTGCCTGACAAGGCATTCAAAGGGGCATCCGGCCATCCGCTGCGGTGCCCCTTTTCGTTTTCAGCGCCCCTCCCAGTCGATTGCACGTCGGTACAAATGCCAGCTGGCATGGCCCAGGATCGGCAGAACCGCGAAAAGGCCCAGAAAGCCGGGCAGCATGCCGACAAACAGAAGCACCCCGATCAGCGTGCCCCAGCCCAGCATCACCACCGGACTTTCCCGCACCACCGCCAGCGAGGTCAGCATGGCGGTGACGAAATCGACCTCGCGTTCCAGCAGCATCGGCAGGCTGACCACCGTCAGGCCAAAAAGCAGCCCGGCAAAAACCGCCCCCACGGCCGTGCCAACCGCCAGCATGGCCAGACCCTCGGACGTGGCAAAGATCGCCAGCGACGAGGTGACATTGACCAGCGTGGCATTGCCTAGAAACAGCGCAAAGATCATGTGCGACAGAAAATTCCAGAACAGGAAAAACACGACGATCACCGCCGCCATCGAGGGGATCTGCCGGTCCTTCTGACGGAAGATGACCGAGAACACCTGCCACCGGTCCAGCGCCACCCCGCCCTCCAGCCGGCGGGAAACCTCGTACAGCCCGCAGGCGACAAAGGGGCCAAGGATGGGAAAGCCGGCGGCGGCCGGCAAGGTCCACCACAGCTGGCCCTTGGCCATCACGGCCCAGGTCACCAGCCAGCCCCCGACAACGTAGAAACAGGCAAAGAACAGCCCGTAATGCGGTGCCGCCAGAAAGTCGCGCCACCCTGCCGCCAGCGCCGCCCGGATATCGGACGGCTCGACCTGCAACACTTCCGGCCGATCCGGCTTGCTTTCCCCCATTCCCGCCCTCCGCTTTTCACCAAGCCTATGCGGGAGATAGAGGTTCAAGAAAGATGTATTTTCAACAGGGAATTCCGGCAAAGTCTCGTCGCGCGCCTTCGGCTTCTCCTCGACCGAGGAGCGTCGAAGACGACGACGAGGGGCTGCCGGATCATTCCTCGGCGTTCGCCTCGGCCCGGCCCATGCCATGCACCCCAAGCGCCAGCGTAGCCGCCATGAAGCGGTCCAGATCGCCGTCCAGAACGCCCTGGGTGTCGCTGGTCTCGACCCCGGTGCGCAGGTCCTTCACCATCTGATAGGGCTGCAGCACATAAGACCTGATCTGGTTGCCCCAGCCCGCGTCGCCCTTGCTTTCATGCGCCTCGTTGATGGCGGCGTTGCGCTTGTCCAGTTCCAACTGGTAAAGCCGCGATTTCAGCGCCTGCATGGCAATGTCGCGGTTCTGGTGCTGCGATTTCAAGCTGGAGGTCACGACGATCCCGGTCGGGAAGTGGGTGATCCGCACCGCCGAGTCAGTCTTGTTGACGTGCTGGCCGCCCGCGCCGCCGGCCCGGTAGGCGTCGATCCTGAGATCCGCCTCCTTGATCTCAACCTCCGGAACATCTTCGACTTCCGCGATCACGTCGACCGAAGCGAATGAAGTATGACGCCGCTTGTTCGCGTCGAACGGCGAAATTCGCACGAGCCGGTGCACGCCACACTCCGCCTTGAGGTATCCGTAAGCGTAGGGCCCCTGGGCGATGAAGGT
>JALQYS010000227.1 GCA_023254015.1 Paracoccaceae bacterium | reverse complement strand
GGCAGAGGCAACGGCAGCTTGGAGGCTGTAGACAATGGCAAGCTGGATGACCCGCACCCTTCTTGGGCTTAGTCTTGTATTCGGGGCTGGCATGGCCCAAGCGCAGGAATCAAGCAACCGCGTGGCGACGATGACCGATTGGAGTGTCTTTGCCGAAGAAAGCCCCAAGGAATGCTGGGGGGTTTCCAGCCCGAAAGAGACGGTGAACACCCGCGACGGCCAGCCCGTTCAAGTGCGCCGCGGTGATATCCTGCTGTTTGTCACCTTCCGTCCCGGTGTGGCTGGCGAGATTTCCTTTTCCGGCGGCTATCCCTTTGCGGGCGGCTCTACCGTCAAGCTGGATGTCGATGGCACCACCTATGAGCTGATCACCGATGGTGAATGGGCTTGGCCGGGCACCAAGGATGACGATACGGCCATCCTTGCGGCGCTGAAAAAGGGCACGACGGCGGTTCTGACCGCGAAATCTGGCAAGGGCACCCAGACACAGGACACCTTCAGCCTGCGCGGCTTTACCGCCGCCATGGAAGAGGCGGCCAAGCGCTGCGGCTGATCTGACCGATCTTTTCGGGGCGCCCCGCCGTCTGGCCGGGGCGCTTTTGTTTTTTTGGCGAATCCCCTATATGCTCGCCGTCTGCCCCATATCGGAACCCGCCATGACCGACGCCACCGCCCCCATCACCCAGGACGTCCTGACCCTGCCGCGCAAGCTGCCCGAGGGGGGGAAGCTGAACCTCGTCGGTATGACGCGCGACCAGATGCGTGCGGCGCTGATCGCGGCGGGCACCCCGGAAAAGCAGGCCAAGATGCGGGTCGGGCAGGTCTGGCAATGGGTCTATCACTGGGGCGTGCGCGACTTTGACCGCATGACCAACCTTGCCAAGGACTATCGCACCCTGCTGGCCGACAACTTCGTGCTGGAGGTGCCCGAGGTTGTCACCCGGCTGATTTCCGAGGATGGCACGCGCAAGTATCTGGTCCGCATCGCCGGCGGGCATGAGGTTGAGGTGGTCTATATCCCCGAAACCGACCGCGGCACGCTGTGCATTTCCTCTCAGGTCGGCTGCACGCTGACCTGTTCCTTCTGCCATACCGGCACGCAGAAACTGGTGCGCAACCTGACCGCGGCCGAGATCGTGGGGCAGGTCATGCTGGCGCGCGATGATCTGAACGAATGGCCGGTTCCCGGCGCCCCCAAGGAAGAGGTGCGTCTGGTGTCGAACATCGTCCTGATGGGCATGGGCGAGCCTTTGTATAATTTCGAAAACGTCCGTGATGCCATGAAAGTGGTGATGGACAACGAGGGCATCGCGCTGGGCCGGCGGCGGATCACGCTGTCGACCAGCGGCGTCGTTCCCGAAATCGCCCGCACCGCCACCGAGATCGGCTGCCAGCTGGCGGTGTCGTTCCATGCCACGACCGACGAGGTGCGCGACGTTCTGGTGCCGATCAACAAGCGGTGGAATATTCAAACACTTCTGTCGGCGTTGAAAGAATATCCGAACCTTTCGAACTCTGAGCGGATTACCTTCGAATATGTCATGCTGGATGGCGTGAATGATACAAAGGAAGATGCCCACCGTCTGGTCAAGCTCTTGGAAGGCATCCCGGCCAAGGTGAACCTGATCCCGTTCAACGAATGGCCCGGCGCGCCCTACAAGCGGTCGTCGGGCAACCGGATTCACGCCTTTGCCGACATCATCTACAAGGCCGGTTACGCCACCCCGATCCGCACCCCGCGCGGTGAGGATATCATGGCTGCCTGCGGTCAGTTGAAATCGGCCACAGAACGCGCCCGCAAAAGCCGTGCGCAGATCGAGGCTGAAACCAAGGCAGGCTGACAGGCGGGCCGGCAATAGGCATTGACCGGGCCGCCTCGGCTGCTAGCCCTGTCATATGCGCACCGATGTCCTGCCAAACCCGCTTGCCCGTCGCTTGTTCCTGCACAGCCATGCCTTGGGTGGTCTGGCCCGTAGTTCGACGACAAGCGCGCCCGAGATGGTGCGCCGCATCGGGTTTGTTCAGGTGGACAGCATCGCAACGGTGGAACGCGCCCATCACATGATCCTGCACAGCCGTCTGCCGCGCTATCGGCCCGGCGATCTGAAACCGCCGCTGGAACAGGACCGGACGCTTTGGGAACACTGGACGCATGACGCCTCGATCCTGCCGATCGAGACTTTTCCTTATTGGAAACATCGCTTTGTGCAGGATGCTGAACGTCTCCACCGGAATTGGCGCAGATGGTTCCGCGAAGGCTATGAGGCGCAGTTCGACCGGATTTTGTCCCACGTCGCTGCCCATGGCCCGGTCAAGGCGGCTGAGGTCAGCGAAGGGGAGCGGCGCGGGTCGGGTGGCTGGTGGGATTGGCATCCTTCGAAAACCGCGCTGGAATGGCTGTGGCGCACCGGGCAGTTGGCCATCACCCGGCGTGACGGGTTCCAGAAGGTCTATGACCTGACCGAGCGGGTGATTCCCCCAGT